>NZ_JADCKK010000079.1:0-9574 GCF_014982935.1 Anaerotignum lactatifermentans
TTAACTTTTTATAAATCACCTGTCTGCGATATTTAGGTGCAAAAACAATATGATATTTGCATCTCCATTTGGAATGTGATAAACTTCTTATGTCATTCATTGACAAAACCTCCTGCTTCTATAATTTGGGTTGCCAGACCATTTTCATTATAACGCAGGAGGTTTCTTTCTTATACTAAAGTATTTTTACCTACCCCCAGTTGAACTGGGGGTTTTGTCATACCTGTTCGGCGTACAATAACAAAACCCCCTGTTGTTTCCACGACAGGGGGTTTCAGATTTTTTACTTTTTTCAAGAATGCGGAAGGGTTTGGGGAACAAAGAGTTCCCCAACTAGAATCCGTAGTCGGAATTCATTTCCGACGAGGAAAAGCCGAAGTTTCAAGGCTTTTTAGCCGATGGAACTTTGACTTTATACATCTGTCAACTCGTCAAAGGCTTGAATGAAATGAGCCTTTGACGACAGGGGGTCGACTTTTTCGACACCCTGAACCCCCTGTCCTTCCACGACAGGGAGTTTTCTTTATCTGCCCAACACGTTTTCTGTTGTATCTTCTCCCGTAAGGGACTTGGAAAATTTATAATGGAAGTTCTGCATGCCTTCCCGCAGATAAAACCGATGGGTATTTTTCCGCAGCTGGTTGCAGGCAACTTCTATCTGCACACAGCCCGCTTCCTTTGCCAAATCACTGGCGTATGTGAGCATTTCGCCGCCGATACCGTTGCTTCTGGCGTTTTTATCTACAGCAAATTCCATGATTTCCGCCACAAGAGCGGCATGGTGGAGCTGTCTTTCCATGCGAAGATGGAGAACGCCTTTCACCTGCGTTTCTTCTTCCCATACCAAAAAAACATGGCGGCTGTCCACCAGCATCTCCCTATACATCTGGGAAAAAGCGTCCCATGGCAGTTCCTTTTCCTCCATATCACAAATCAGTTCATAAATGCCACGGCAGTCCTCTGCCTTTCCTTTTCTGACCATGCAACCCCTCCATTTCTGCCAAAAACCCATGGAAAACCCTACCAAATCATGATAGAATAAAGTAAGGGTTGCCGTTTGGCGGTTCAGTCACTTTCCCACGAGGGGAGGTGATACGATGGTTACCTATAACGAATTGTTTCAATTCTGTTTAGTGATCATTGGTGTTATCACCTTATGTCATTTACATAAGAGATCATAAAAAGCGACCGCCTAACCTGCGAAGTTAGACGGTCTTATCCACATATTCGGGACTGACCGCCTCGCGAAAAACGGCAACCCTCTTTCTAAGATTTATATTACAGCCTTTGCAAATAAATTGCAAGGGCTTTTTCATTGCCTTTCCCTACCCTCCTCTGCCTTTTCCCGCTCTTTCTCCCCTTTAAGCAGTCTGGAGAATTTCCGGGAGCGAATCACTTCAAATAGGATAGTCGGCACAAACAACAACAGAAGAAGCCCTATCCGTTTTCCAAAAGAAACCATACACTGCCCGGACGAAAAATAAAACGAATACACCAGCAAAGGCAGCGCCGTCAAAATCCATGACACCGCCTGCCAGCGAGTATAGGACTTTGTCCATGGTCTATCCCGATGGGCTTCTGGGATTTTCTGAAAACCAAAAAGTCCCACAATGCCATAAAGCAAATAGCCAAAGGCCAGCAGCCGCAGAAAATCCATAAACTCCCCCCTTTTCCTGTTAAAAAACGCACGAAAAAACGGATTGTCCGATATTTTCGTACGTCTGTTTTCAAAGTACGAAATTACTTTTCTTCTTCTTTCTTTTCTTCTGTTGTTTCTTCTTCCTCATCGTCTTCCCATTCGGAAGGGTCTACATCACCGAAGGCGGATTTCAGGAAGTCTTCGCATTCGTCAATCTGTTCCATCTGGAACTGTACGGAATCCAGCACGGTTTCCACATTCTTTGCATATTTTTCCATAACGGGATCCACTTCTTCTTCGGTCAGATCTTCTTCAGAAGTCACTTCTTCCGCAGCTGCCGCTGTCACGTCTGCTGCCGCTTCTGCCACAGGTGCTTCTTCTGCGGGAGTTTCGTCTGCAACTGCTGCTTTTTCTACTGCTGCTTCATCTGCATCCAGTTCGTCCAGATCCAGATCGTCCCAGTCTTCTTCTTCATTGCGGCGTTTTGCCTGCAATTTTTCTTTATATGTTCTTGCGTCTTCTTTCAGTTCCTGGGCTTTTTCTGTCATGCGGAATGCGGCGCTTCTTACTTTGGGCTGCATTTCGTCCGCTTTATCTGCAACCTTTGTTGCCACTTCACGAACACGGGGCTGAAGCTGTTCCGCTTTTTCCCCAACAGTTCTTGCTACACTGCCCAGTACAGCGCTTGCTTTTTCCAGTGCGCTGCCTACAGCCTTGCCCAGACCGTCTTTTTCCAGACCTGTGCCATTTTGCAGCACAGTCAGCAGTCTTTCCGCTTCATCCACATTGATGAGCCCTTTTTCCAGCATGCTCAAAATTGCCATACGTTCTTCTTTCATAGGTTTTTCCTCCTTGCCGCTGCTTTTTGCCTCGGTTGTGATGGTATAATCTTCGGGGCGCGCATCCTGTTTGCCGAAAGCATAAAGGATGGCTGCCGCAATACGCTTGGAAGCGTTGCCGTCCCCGAAGGGATTTTTTGCCTGTGCCATGGATTCATAAACTTCTGCGTCTGTCAGCAGTTCTTTTGCCATAGCGTAAATGGTTTCTTCGTCAGTGCCTGCCAGTTTCAATGTGCCGGCTTCCACCCCTTCGGGGCGTTCTGTCACGTTACGCAGCACCAGTACAGGTTTGCCCATGGAAGGCACTTCTTCCTGCAAACCGCCGCTGTCTGTCATAACAAAGAAAGAACGGCACATCAGGTTATGCATATCTTTCAGATCCAGAGGGTCTGTCAGGTGGATACGAGGGTTATTCCCAAGGATACGGTGTACCGGCTCCACAACGGCAGGGTTTTTATGGACAGCGTAAACCACTTCCACATCGGGGAAGTCTTCTACAATGCGTTTTACCGCATGGCAGATATTTTCCAAGGGCTGTCCCAGATTTTCCCGGCGGTGGGCAGTCATGGCAATGACACGTTTGCCCTTGAAGTCGATGGTGTTCAGTTCTTCTTCATGGAAGGTATAATTTTCTTCGATGGTATGTGCCAAAGCGTCGATAACTGTATTGCCGGTGATGAAAATGCCGTCAGCGTCGATGTTTTCTTTCAGCAGATGTTCCTTTGCCAGTTTGGTAGGCGCAAAGTGCAGGTCTGTGAGGGCACCTGTCAGGCGGCGGTTCATTTCTTCGGGGAAAGGCTGATACTTATCATAGGTACGCAGACCAGCTTCCACATGACCCACTTTCACCTGATTATAATATGCAGCCAATGCACCTGCGAATGTGGTGGATGTGTCCCCATGGACCAGTACGATGTCGGGTTTTTCTTCCGCCATGACTTCTTCCAGCCCTGTGAGAGCACGGGTGGTGATGCCTGCCAATGTCTGGCGGCTCTGCATGATATTCAGATCGTATTTGGGATGCAGATCGAAAGTCTCCAGCACCTGATCCAGCATTTCTCTATGCTGGGCGGTGACGCAGACGATGCTTTCGATGCCTTCCGTCTGTTCCAGCACTTTCACCAGAGGTGCCATTTTGATGGCTTCGGGACGGGTGCCGAATACACTCATTACCTTAATCATATCTTTTTGCATAATATTCTCCTTTTATGTTACCAATGTTACCCAACGAAACAGACAGAGGAACACCGCCAGAAGTGTCAGAAAGGTCTTCCTTATTTGACTTCGTTGGTCAGTTTGCCGATGCCTTCGATTTCACAGGTGACCACATCGCCGGCTTTCAGGAATTTCGGGGGCTCAAAGCCCATGCCTACCCCAGCGGGGGTACCCATGGCAATGATGGTGCCTGCCTGCAAAGTCATGCCCTGAGAAAGCTGGCTGATGACTTTTGCCACGCCGTTAATCATCAGGGATGTATTGCTGTCCTGACGCAGTTCTCCATTCACATAGGAACGGATGGACAATGCGGGAGGATTTTCAAACTCATTTTTTGTCACGATCCAAGGACCGATGGGTGTAAAGTCATCCAGACTCTTACCGAAGTACCACTGTTTGTGGGATGTCTGCAAGTTTCTTGCGCTGACATCATTCAGTACAGAATAACCGAATACATAGTCAAAAGCGTCTGCTTCTGCCACGTTTTTGGCGTCCTTACCAATGATAACAGCCAGTTCCGCTTCATAATCCAGACTGTCTACAATATCAAAATGTCCGTCGATGGGTTCTCCATCCCCAACGGCACGGTTCACCCGTTTAGAGAAATAAATGGGCTGGGGGCGTTCGCCGCCGAAAGCCTCATCGTGGAATCTTGCCGCTTCTTCCGCATGGGCATAGTAATTGATGCCCAGACAGATCACGTCCTGTTTGGGGTGCACAATGGGAGAAAGCAGACGCACTTCTTCCATAGGAATGCCGTCCATCAGTTCCGCGTTTTTCTCCAGCTTCTGCATTTTGTCTTCAGTCATGGAAGCGATGAATTCTGTCATATTCACCAGACCGCAGCCCAGATAGTTCACGGGAACCACTTCCTGTCCGTTTTTCTTCAAAATGCCTACTGCTTTGTGTCCACCCTGCATATATGTCAATACCTTCATACCATATGCCTCCTTCTTCTTTCGCTCTTTTTTCTTTTGTAAAAACAAATGATTTCTATCCCTAATCATATCACAAAAGGGGCTTTTCGCAAAGTAAAATGTGTCTGTCTGCCCAAAGACGGTACAAAAAACCATGCATACATAATATACATTCACCATACATATTCAACTATGCATCAAAAACTGTATATTATTTGTATACACGCCTTGAAATATCCATAAAACAAAACGATATTTGCATAATTATTTAATAAATACTACCAAAATACATATAATTTTGCATTTTACTCTTGCAATTCCAAAAAATGCTATGTATAATAGACTCATAAATATTCAAGAGCATACACGATGACACATCGTTCGATTACAAGGAGGAAAAATATCATGAGCAAAGAAAAAATCGTATTGGCATATTCCGGCGGCTTAGACACATCCGTTATCATTCCCTGGCTGAAAGAAAATTATGACGCAGAAGTTATCGCAGTTTGCGGCGACGTTGGTCAGGGCAAAGAAACAGAAGGTCTGGAAGAAAAAGCACTGAAAACAGGCGCAAGCAAACTTTACATCGCTGACCTGACAGAAGAATTCATCACAGACGCGATTTACCCTTGCATCAAAGCAAACGCAGTTTACGAAGGCAAATACCTCTTAGGTACTTCCATGGCTCGTCCCATCATCGCAAAGAAACTGGTTGAAATCGCCAAAAAAGAAGGCGCAACAGCTATCTGCCACGGCGCAACAGGCAAAGGCAATGACCAGGTACGTTTTGAACTGACTATCAAAGCACTGGCACCTGAACTGAAAATCATCGCTCCCTGGCGTCTGGATACATGGGGCATGCAGAGCCGTGACGACGAACTGGCTTATCTGGAAGCACATGGCATTCCTTTCGAAGCAAGCCACGACAACTCTTACAGCCGTGACCGCAACATCTGGCATCTGAGCCACGAAGGTCTGGAACTGGAAGACCCCGCAAACGAACCGAACTACAAACATCTCCTGCAGCTGGGTGTATCCCCCGAAGATGCTCCCGATGTACCTGAATACATCACACTGGACTTTGAAGCAGGTATCCCCGTTGCAGTCAACGGCGAAAAACTGGGTCCCGTGGAAATGCTGAAAAAACTGAACGAAATCGGCGGCAAAAACGGTATCGGTATCGCTGATATCTGCGAAAACCGTGTGGTAGGTATGAAATCCCGTGGCGTATATGAAACACCCGGCGGCACCATCCTTTACTACGCACACCGTGAACTGGAATACCTGTGCACAGACAAGAAAACACAGGCGTTCAACGAAGTGGCAAGCAACAAATTCACAGAACTGGTTTACAGCGGCGAATGGTATACACCTCTGCGTGAAGCGTTAAGCGCTTACTTCGACAAAGTAAACGAAACTGTAACAGGTACTGTGAAACTGAAACTGTACAAAGGCAACATCATCCCTGCCGGCAGCACTTCTCCTTACAGCCTGTACAACGAATCCATGGCAAGCTTCACCACAGGCGAACTGTACAACCACAAAGACGCTGACGGTTTCATCAACCTGTTCGGTCTGCCTCTGAAAGTTCGCGCGATGATGATGGCAAACCACGAAAACAAATAATTTACGAAAACATATGCGGGGGCAGCTCACCTCGCCCCCCATTTGTTCATACATTACAAAAGATAAAAACATGGAAACTGCCCTGAGCGGTTTCCATGAATCAAAAACCAAACGGAAACATGGACGCACTGGTTCATCTACAGTCAAACAAAACTACCTTCACTGCCTATACATGACCCATGAATCAGCAGGCTTCCAGAAAACCATGGTCAACAAAAACCGGCATGGATACTCTATGCCATAGGTTTTTCGGGGCTGTCCCAAGGGAACAGTCCATTTTTTCTTTATCACTAAAAATTGCGGGCTTTCGCCCCATGACATAGAAAGGAAGATTTTTATGCAGAAACTTTGGGGCGGACGCTTCACCAAATCCACAGACAGCTTCACAGACCATTTCCATTCCTCCATCGGCTTTGACAGCCGCATGTATCACGAGGACATCACCGGCAGTATGGCACACGCAGCCATGCTGGGCAAACAGGGCATTATCCCCCAGGAAGACGCAGACCTCATTGTGAAAACACTGGGTGAAATTTTAGAGGACATCGAAGCAGGCAAAGTAACTTTCGACGAAAAAGCGGAAGATATCCATATGAATATGGAAACCATCCTCATCAGCCGCATTGGCGACGTGGGCAAAAAACTCCACACCGGCAGAAGCCGGAACGACCAGGTGGCACTGGATACCCGTATGTATACCAAAAAAGAAATCACCGAAATCAAAACTCTGGTGAAAAACCTGCTGGTGGAACTGAACACACTGGCAGAAGCCCACACAGAAACCATCCTGCCCGGTTATACCCATCTCCAGCGGGCACAGCCTGTGACACTGGCACACCATCTGCTGGCTTATGTGGAAATGTTCAAACGGGACTATGACCGCCTCTGCGACGCTTACAAACGGACAGACGTCATGCCTCTGGGCAGCGGCGCACTGGCGACTACCACCTATCCTTTAGACCGTTATTTCGTAGCGGAACAGCTGGGCTTCGCGGCAATCTCCGCCAACAGCATGGACGGCGTTTCCGACCGTGATTTCTGCGTGGAACTGGTTTCCGACCTTTCCATGCTCATGATGCACCTGAGCCGTTTCTGTGAAGAAATCATTCTCTGGAGCAGCCATGAATTCCGCTTCATCGAACTGGACGACGCTTACGCTACTGGTTCCAGCATCATGCCCCAGAAAAAGAACCCCGATATGGCAGAACTCATCCGTGGTAAGACCGGACGTGTATATGGTCACCTCATGGGACTCTTGACCACACTGAAAGGTCTGCCTCTGGCTTACAACAAAGACATGCAGGAGGACAAAGAAGCCCTCTTTGACGCCATCGACACTGTAAAAATGTGCCTGCCTGTATTCACAAACATGATCGCGACTATGACCGTGAAGAAAGACAACATGCTCCAGGCAGCCAAAGGCGGCTTCACCAACGCCACCGACGCCGCAGACTGGCTGGTAAAACAGGGCGTGCCTTTCCGTGACGCTCACAGCATCATCGGCCATCTGGTGCTTTACTGCATCGAACACAACACCAATCTGGACGACCTTTCTCTGGAAGAATATCAGGCAATTTCCCCTGTATTCAACGAAAGCGTATACGACGCCATCAGCGTGAAACAGTGCGTGGAAGCAAGAAACGTCATCGGTGGCCCTTCCAAAGCCATGACTACAAAGGCTATTGAAGATAACAAAGCTTATCTGGAAAAATTGTAATAGTAGGATTAAAAAAGCTGGAATCCTAGGATTCCAGCTTTCTTTGCTTTCTCATAAAACAGTTTATTTCTCTGCTTCCTCTTTGGTCAAAACCCCCTGTGTCACCACGATTTCCTCGCTGTTTTCTAGCTTTTCTCTGCTTTCTTCGTCCATTTCTTCCAGTGCGTCGGAAAGCTGCAGGTCTGTGGTCAGTTCTTCATAGGATACCTTTTTCTGGGTTTCTTTCACCTGCTCTTTCTCACCACAGCCAGCCGCGGAGAAAGAAAGAAGCAACAGAATAGGTATAATTTTCGTGATGGGTTTCATAGACAGCCTCCTCAATTAGCATCAACTAACTTTATGGTGAGGATATCATGTTTCGCTGGCTTTTGCAATGTTTCTCACAAAAACACTTGCAAATGATTTTAACTGGGGTTATGCTCTCTCTAACAAAAAGGAGGGAACGCCATGGCATTTTGGCTGGAAATGAAAACAGCATACTGGGATGCTCTGCCCGTCCAGTATTTGTGCCGCACAGGGGCTTACGGCAAGGAAAACGCCGCTCTTATGGCAGAAATGAAAAACCGCATCACCAAAAAAGGGCTCTGGCAGGAAGATACCACCATATGGGCAGTGCCTTGGGACAATCCCCATACAACGCTGCCCCATCTGTGCCGCTACGATGTATGCACCCAAGGGTCGTTGGATTTGCCTATCCAAACACTCCCCTGCGGAAAATATCTCATTTTCACCCTGCCCCACACCACAGAAGCCCTTGCACAGGCATGGGCAGGCTGTTTCAACGCCGCGGCGGCACAGGGCTATGCCATAGACTTTGGCAGACCGATCATGGAACGCTATGTCAAAAAAGAAGTGGACAAACACCATTGTGATCTTTGTCTGCCTATGATCTAAGGAGGTACTTTATGAGCTGTATTCTCTATATCGCATCAAATAATCCCCTGCCTTTGCAGGAAAATCCCCACGAGAAGCCGCTTTCTGTCAGAGAAGCCCTTGCTCTTGGCATCACTGACCTGCCGGATTATCTGCTGGCAGAGGATTTTGACAAAGACAAACCGGACGTTGTCCTTTACGCAGACCGAGATGTGGTCATCCATGAGGACGGCACTGTGGAGGATGGTAATTTTCCCGACGATTTTTCCATATTTCCCATAGAAAAAGATATTTCCATGCAGACCAAAAAAACTTACTGCGCCCAAGTCCAATGGTATTTCACAGCAGAACGGGCAGAAGGACTGATTTTATATCTAAAAGAACAACTGCAAAACACAGAAGAAGTGGAACTCTGGCATGGCTGGCTGGACAATCATTTCTCCCATCCTATCCAAAGAAAAGAAATCTCCATAGACACCCTCACGGTGGCAGATATTGCCACTTTAGATAAGGCGGATGTGGTGACGGAACCACTGATTCACTTCTGCCTGTCCATTACCAGAACATAAAAACAGCGTGGTACAGCAACTTCCCCTTAAGAAAACAAAAAAGCCAGAATCCTTTATATGATGAACTGAACCCAAAAAGTTAGACAATATTTTCAAATTAAAATTGTTTAAGAAGCCAGAAGGGCTTGTTGTCTGTAAATTGCAGGTGGCAAGCCCTTTAACTTTGCTTTGATTCGATG
>NZ_JADCKK010000008.1:0-73568 GCF_014982935.1 Anaerotignum lactatifermentans
TGTAGCCTTTCATAAACCATCAAGTGGTAGGGGGTGATAAACAATCCACAGTATCTCCAACAGTATAGCATACAGACCTTGGAGAGAGTCTATAAACACTACTACTTTATAATACGAGGGGGTGATGTCTATTGGTATATGGAACAAAGTGAGGAGGTTGAAAAGGAAAATAAATCAAATGTAAAAGAGAAATTGCAATAAGGAATCTCAGAAGAACAAAGGCAATTAAACCAGAAGCAGGGTAGGGGCAAGATATACAGTGACAGTTATATATGGAAAAATATTTCTACTGCCCCTGTTATGATAAAAAACCAATATGCAGAAAAGCCTTTGAAATCAAGAAAAACTCGGAGTTTTATTTCCAGTTATGATGCAAACAGTGACGGTAGTGACGGTTTTTCTGGTACTGCTAAAATAACTGCCCCTGCTGCCCCTGTTACAAGTTTTATCTCATTTTTACTATAAAAATATGAAATGAAGTGATGCTTATGAGAATGTGAAGTAAGAAAAATCAGAAAAAAGCAACCGTTTATTGGCTGCAATCTTCTGAGAAAAAACGCTTGAGATACAATCGAAAGGTTTCCTGATCCGTTTCCAAATCTCGTGACAAAAAACGTTTTGTGATCTCTATGATGATACCCTGACGAAATAATTGCATCAAGGAGCAGGGAAGAAAACAATGAATCAGCTTCTGCTGGAACTGTTCCCAGACATCTTTCCTGAGGAGTTCGATGAGTTTTTGTTCTGTCTGCTTCAAATCCACAAGGTCGATAGCTGTATGATAAATCAAAGTATTTTGCTTGAGAAAGTCAATGAGTGCCTGTTCCAGCAGCGTATCTGCCAATGCAGTCCAGCAAAGTTCCTGCTGGGTGGCAGGCTCCTGACAATTAAACATAGGAATGGAGTCGGCATTGTTTTCTAAATCATCCAGCATTTTCTTCTGCAATTCCGAAATGGTTTGATAAATTTTATCTTCCAAAATGCAGAAATCCATTTCCGTAATCAGGCGAAAAAGCATAGATAAATAGTGATCCAGCAGGTAACTTTTTCGTCCAAGAAGCTGATGAAATTCTTTTGCAGTACGAAAAACATCTGAGAACGCTGACACGTTTTCATCATGATGCGAAAGAAAATGTTGAAAAATATCCATAAGTAAAACCACCTTTTCAAAAAGTCGGCAAAGCCGCTTGTGGTATATAAACTCTGGTGAAAACATGTGTCAAGTAAAAAAATGAAAACAATTATGTTTCTGGATTGGCTTTTTGATTTGAAATAGTGCTGGAAAATATGAAAATCGTGAAAGCTTTTGATAATCAGATGCTAGATTTTGTTTTGGAAAGTGAGGTGAAAGAAAAATGAAAAAGAGAATGAACCGAAGTATTTTTACCAAAGACGGAAGGTTTTTGCACTGTAGAAATCCATGTATAGAGCAATTTTTTTCAGGTTGGTGAAAGATTTTCTATCTCATAACTATAACATGTAGGGTAGAAAGAAATAAAATGATTTCCAAAATCATGAATTTTATCTGAATTGTGCAGAGCAGATTGGAATTAAAGTCATAAGGAAACAGACAAAAAAATGGTTGTTTTAGATTTTCTGAATGGAAAATGAAGACAAGGTTTCAGTGACCTTGATTTGATATGCAACGTTATCATGCAAACACAAAGGACAAAATTTCTTGAAAAAATCCTATCAGATTGGGAGTAGTTTTTATCAAAAGAGAATAGGAGTACACAGAGCAGAAAACAACATGACAAGACGAGCCGTTAAATGGTTCGCCTTTTTTGCACCCTGTTTGCCCTTGTGTGCCGCTTTGCGGAACAGGTGGAACAGTTGCAGGGCAAGGCAGTTTGGAGCGAATTTGCCCCAATTTTGGGCAAAGAAAAAAAGGAGGTTTTGAGAGCAAACATTTGCCAGAGGTGACTTTGCCAGATACGAAAAATAGAATAAAAATACGCAAGAGTAGGTGAGCCAAAAGGTTTCGCCTTTTTTTTGCGCCCTGTTTGCCCTTGTGTGCCGCTTTGCGGAGCAAGTGGAGTAGTTGCAGGGCAAGGCAGTTTGGAGCGAATTTGCCCCGATTTTGGACAAAGGAAAAAAGGGGATATTGGGAATCAATATCTGCCAAAGGGGACTTTGACAGATGCGAAAAATGTTTGCAGGTGAAAGCCAGCCATCAAATGGGCTGGCGTTTCCTCAAATCACCCGCAGTGCGGGGATTTTTTGGCTCTCAGAGCTGACATCAAAATCAGAAGGCTGACCTCAATAAAAACGTTTTTCTCAGAAGAGATAAACCAGAAGCCTTAGACAAAATGGGATTTTCACCTTGCTTTGGCTGACATCAAGACTGACATTAAACCGATTTTTACAGAAAAGGAGAGAGTTATCAATGGATGATAAAAAGAATAAAATAACCATTCGAATATCCGATGAAACATTGAGAAAATGCGAGGAAGGTATGCGTATATCAGACTGCAAAGTACGAAATGATTTTATCGAAAGAGCCATCGAGTTTTATTCCGGATATGTTTCATCGCAAACACATACGGATTTTTTATCTGATGTGATATTGGAGTCCATGGCAGGGATCGTCAAAACATCAGAAAACCATTTGGCACGTATGCTTTTCAAAATTGCGGTGGAGATGGCAAAGTTGGAAAGTATGCTTGCCGCTATTAACGATATGGATGAGGCAACTATGCGAAGACTTCATATCCGATGCGTCAATGAAGTAAAAAAGATCAACGGCATTCTTACCATGGAAGAAGCCGTAAGATATCAAAGGAGTGATGAGGAATGAAATACAGATTTTATAGTCCTGTGCAGGGCATCATAGATTATGACTTCAACAAAGATATGGATTACGATTCGTATTTTGATGAAGAAGCTATGGAGGAACTGGGAGAAGTAGATTTCGATTTTCTGACAGCAGAAGACCTGACAGCCTATCAGGAAGAAATCAATCAAGCCATCCGTAAGGAATGGGATCATGAAACAGATGAAGATATGGGGCTGATGCATTACTTTGCTTATGGAAGCAGAGAAATCCATAAAGATCTGCTGAAAAAAGTAACGGCGGCATATCCCAGGGTCGAAACCGTAGAGGATAAAGCATATGGCGTTATGGTATGTGATATCGAAAAACCCTTGACAGATCAAGAGATCGAAATCCTGAAAGATTATTTTAACGGACAGTACAGTGATGGTTGGGGTGAAGGCTTTGCACAAAGAGGGATAGAAACGCAACATGGCGTGGTCTATCTGGATTTCTGGCCCGATGACTTCCATATGGAAACAGAGGACGAGTTGAAAGACCGCTTGGAATCGAAACAAGACAATGAGATGCAATTTGAAATGTAGGTGATGATATGCCAAGACTTGTTTTTACACCAAGATATCTAAAAATGCAAAAGCCGTCAAAAGTAAAAAATTATGTGAAGTATGTTGCCACAAGACCAAATGCAGAAAAGTTTGAGGTGAATCAGTCCCAAACAGAAGCTACTGAACATCAAAAGAAATGGATCGAAAAAGAACTGAAAGCCCATAAAGAATTGAAAGAAAGTTGTGAACAGGAGTATGAAGACTATTTGCAAAATCCAACAAGAGAAAACGCTGCGGAACTGATCAATAAAATTGCCGAAGAAGGTTTGGCAAGGGAAGGCAGTATGGAAAACTATGTGGGCTACCTTGCTAAAAGACCAAGAGCAGAACGAGGAAAACATGGACACGCACTTTGGAATGGCTCGGATAAAGAAATCAATCTGAATCAAGTGGCAAAAGAAGCATCGGAACATAACGGCAACATCTGGACATTCGTGCTTTCCTTAAAACGAGAGGATGCAGCTCGTCTGGGATATGATCATGCCAACACATGGCGAGAACTGGTGCGAGGGAAATCACCAGAGATTGCAAAGGCAATGGGAATTCCTTTGGAGCATTTTGTATGGTATGGTGCTTTTCATAATGAAGGGCATCATCCTCATATCCATCTGATGTGCTATTCCAAAAATCCAAGAGAAGGATATTTGGGCAGACAGAACTTGATGAAGTTAAGAAGTTCCTTTGCCAACGAGATATTCCATGATGAATTGTATCATATCTATGAGCAGAAAGATGAAGTCAGGGACGAAGTGAAAAATTACTTTGACAGGAAACTGAAACAGGCAATGGCAATGGAATATACAGATAATCCAAAAGCGGAAGCATTGCTTTGGGAGTTATCTCAAAAACTGAAAACAGCAAAACACAAAAAGGTTTATGGCAGGCTGGAAAAAGAAAATAAAGTGCTTGTGGATGAGATAGTCAAAGAAATCAGCAAGGACAAAAAGATTTCACAAGCCTATGAAAGCTGGCTGGGATTGAAAGATGATATCCTTTCTACATATCAGAATCAGGAACGTGCCAGAAAAACACTTGCGGAAGAACCAGAGTTCCGCAATATCAAAAACATGGTTTTGAAATCTGCATTGATACTGTTGGAAATGAATGAAGTCATAGCAGCAGAACCAGAAGAACGAAATCATAAAAAAGTAAATCGTCAAGAAAGCTGGGAAGAACGAACGAAAAAGTTTCATCAAATGCAGGCGCAAAAACAGTTCCTGCTTCTCATGAAACACATTAGCCACATGATTCAGGAAGATTATGACAGAAAGAAACAGCAGATTCATGTGGATAAGAAGCTGATGCGTAAAATCATGGAAAAGAAAGAAGCCCATGGACAGAAAATGTAAGGAGGGAAGCGTATGAGATGGAAAAAATATGGTGTTGAGATGGATATGACGGGGATTACAAGGAAAGCCGCGGCAGAGATACTGGCAGATATATTTCAAACCGACTATAACTTTCAATCAGATGAAAACTACTATGAAGTAAAAGACAGCACAGAGAAAACATGGCGTATTTATTCTTCTGACAGAATCAAGGCAGAAAAATATAAGGGAGAAAAAGTGGTGGGAGCAAACTATATGTACCAAGTGAAACTGCTATCACCATTTTTATATGAAAATGAGTTTCCAGTGCTGGAAAAAGCCTTGGAACAGTTGGAACTGAAAGGTGCCATCGTCAATGACTCTACAAAAATAAATTTACTTTTGGATGTAAGTTGTATTGAGAACTGGGAGAAGTACCAAATCAATCTGGAAAATCTTTATGAGAGCAAAGGGGAATTATTTCAAAAAGCGTTAGACATTCCCTTTTCACAAGTGGCAGATACCAGTCAAGGAAAAGAGAACGGCATTATTTCATTTCCTTATTTCAAAAGCACACTCCATCAAAAAGAACTGCTCAGTGATATTCAGTTCGCACAGATTGTCAGCGGCTTTGCGGAAAATAACCGTACTGTCAGCCAAAAGAAAAGTGAGAATCAAAATGATAAATTCATGATGCGTACCTGGTTGGTGCGAGCTGGCATGGTTGGTGAGGAATATAAATTTGCAAGAAAAATGCTGACAAAAAATCTGGAAGGAAACTCCGCATGGCAGAAGATGATGGAACCAGAAGAGATTCAGACGGAAGAACAAACAGAAAATACTGCATCTATGAAAATGGATTTATAAGGAGGAAGAAACATGGTTTATTTGTTAACTTATGATGGATATATGAGGGAAGGATATCTAGAGGAGATTTGCCCATCAGCAATACTTTTTATGCAATGCGGTCTGAAAGACTGTGCATTGGAATTCCGCAGGTTTTATGAAACTGCTATGCCTACACTAGAGGTTGGAGATGAAATCGTGCCAGCAGTTATTTGGAAGTTGGAAGAATCTGATTTACAGAACATGGAAGCAATTTATCCCAATGAAATCTATCAAAAGACAAACTGGAACCTAAAAACAGAAAAAGGTGTTTTGGATGTAATGGTTTTTCTGATGAGAGAAACACCATTTGCATTCCCAAAAGAAAAAGAAGTGGAAGCAATGGAAGAAGCGTATGAGGAACACAGCTTTGATTACAGCTGTGTGGAAAACGCTCTTGATAGGGCAAAGGATAGGGAGGAAACATATGGCACTTTATACCCAGGAACAGATCGATAAGGCAAATCAGACCAATCTGGAGGAATTCCTTCAGCAAAAAGGGGAACGCTTGAAAAAAACAGGAAGCGAGTCAGTGCTGATCTATAAAGACTCCACAGGAGAGCATGACAGTATTTCCATCAGAAGGAACCGATGGTATGACCATAAAAAAATGCAAGGCGGCTATCCGTTGAAATTTATGCAGGAGTTTTATGGTATGAACTTTCGTACTGCTATGAAAGAGCTTCTGCATGGAGAAGAACCAGAGCTTGGCAGGAAGAAAAACACAGAACAGGAAAAGCCAAAAGTTAGTGAGGAAACCAAAGTCAATGGTAATACAGCTAAATGCGAAGACGGTACTAAAAAATCAGAGTTCAAACTTCCTGAAAAAGACAATAATATGAAACGAGTATTCGCCTATCTTTTAAAGACAAGATTTCTGGACAAAGATGTGGTGAGAAGTTTTGTGGAACAGAATATACTTTATCAGGAAAAGGAACACGGCAACGTGGTTTTTGTGGGAACAGATAAAGACGGAGTAGCAAAGTCAGCCTGCAAAAAATCCACAGCGGAGCAGTCAAAAGGATTCCGAATGACTGTTGCCGGTTCTGATTGCAGGTATGGTTTTTGCTGGCGAGGGGATAGTAGCAAGCTCTATGTGTTTGAAGCTGCTATCGATTTGATGTCGTTTATTACGTTGAGAAATGATGAATGGAAAGCAGACAGCTTTTTGGCACTGGATGGACTTTCAGCAAAACCATTACTGCAATTTTTGGAAGACCAAAAAAATATCTATGAGATTTTTCTCTGTCTGGATTATGATGCAGCAGGCATGGAAGCTTGTGATAAATTAAATGATATCCTCATTGAAAAGGGTTATGAGGCAGAAAAAATCAAAAGGAAATACCCTCTTTATAAAGACTGGAACGAGCAGCTGAAAGCGGAACATGGCGTGGAAGCTATCTTTCCGCAGTCACATCCGAAGAAAACAGCATACCATGTTGCAGTCAGAAAGCTGGGTATCATGAACGCCAACACAGAAAGCCAATATATGAGATGGCGTAAACAGGAATACGAAAAATCAGGTTTCTCTTTTTATCTGGAACAGATCAAAAGAGATTTCAAGCAAGCAGAAAAATCGGTGAAAAAAGGAGAAGCGGACACGAAACCACTGCTTGCCAGCATTTTGCGTATGGCAGATTTGTCCGTCTGCTTGATGTGTGAAATGAAACGAGATGACAACTTGCCGGAACTGACCATGTACCAAACCACTATACAGGAATTGGAAAATGCATATAAACCATATCTGGATAAAGCGAGAATGGATCGACGCATACAGGAAATGAAAGAAGAGATGGAACACTTGAAAACCCTTTCGGTTCAAGAACAGCCATCTCTTTTTGTATGGGTAAAAAACATGGCGGACATGGCAATGAGAGCCATCATCTATGTGGAAACGGAGTATTCACAGGAGCTGGAACGAAGGAATACTTTTGCAACACAGAAAGTGGAAGAACATAGAGCTGCTTCGTATTCAAAAAATCTGGAACAGGAGGAACCAGAGGGGCAGCAAGAACAAATGGAGCTTATGATGGGAGACTGAATAAATGGAGAACTTATGGAAGTTGATGCCGTTGCTATTGATTTTCGGTGCCTTTATGGTCTGTATGTTATTGATCGACAGGAAGTCTTTGAACATCAAAAGTAAGACCGTAGGCGATGGACAACATGGTTCTGCCAGTTTTGCCACACCAAAGGAAATTGATGCGGCATTTCAAAGAGTGAGATATGAACCACAGGTCTGGAGGCGAAAGCCTCCTTGCGACCTGCCCCAAGGCATTATCATTGGATGCAATATGATGAAGTTCGGAAAAAAGAAAACAGTCACAGCAATCGTGGAGGAAGGAGATGTTCACGCACTGATGATCGGTGCTGCTGGTGTGGGCAAAACAGCTAAGTTTTTATATCCAAATCTGGAATATTGCTGTGCGTCTGGTATGAGCTTCGTCACGACCGATACAAAGGGCGATTTGCTACGTAGCTATGCACCCATTGCAAAAAAGTATTATGGCTATGATATTTCGGTGCTGGATTTGAGAAATCCAACCCAAAGCGATGGTTTCAATATGCTTCATATGGTGAACCACTACATGGATGAATATTTGCAGACAGACTCCCTTGTGGCAAAGGCAAAAGCGGAGAAGTATGCAAAGATAATATCCAAAACGGTTATGAATTCTGGTGGATTTGATTCTGCCAACGCAGGACAAAATGCCTTTTTCTATGATTCGGCAGAAGGCTTGATCACCGCTGTGATATTAGTGATTGCGGAATTCTGTTCGCCCTACGCTCTTACATTGGAACAGGAAAAGAGAAAACAGAAAGCACTGGAAGAACGTAAAAAAGAAATAGAACAAATGAGAAAAAAATGTATTGAAAAAAACATAGATTTTTTGCCAAAAGCGCAGGAAGTAAATAGTCGAGAAGTGGAAGCAGTGATTTTATTTCAACCAGAGAAAAATGAAACAGAAGAAAAAGGCGAAGAAAGACATATCATCAGTGTATTCAAATTGATTCAAGATTTATTGGGACCATCGGAAGTGAAAGGCAAAAGTCAGTTTAAATTACTTATGGAAAAACTGCCTGAAGAACATAAAGCAAGATGGCTTTCTGGTGCCGCATTGAATACTTCAGACCAGGCAATGGCATCTGTACTCTCAACAGCATTGTCCAGGCTGAATGCATTCCTAGATTCTGAAATTGAACAGTTATTATGCTTTGAAACGAAAATCAATACGGAAAAATTTTGTAGGAACAAGTCGGCGGTGTTTTTGATCATGCCAGAGGAAGATAACAGCAAATATTTCCTCATTTCTTTGATCGTACAGCAGTTATATCGAGAAATGCTTTCCATTGCCGATGAAATGGGCGGAAAGCTGCCAAATAGAGTCATGTTCTTCCTAGATGAGTTTGGTACACTGCCTGTCATACAGTCTGCGGAAATGATGTTTTCCGCCAGCCGTTCCAGACGAATCAGCTTTGTGCCTATCATACAATCATTGGCACAGCTAGAAAAGAACTATGGCAAAGAAGGTGCGGACATCATCATAGATAACTGCCAGCTCTGCATATATGGCGGCTTTGCACCAAACTCCGAAGCAGCAAATGTATTATCCAAAACATTGGGGGATAGGACAGTTATGACAGGAAGTATCTCGCAGGGCAGAGATAAATCTAAGTCACTTCAAATGACGGGCAGACCGCTGATGACACCAGATGAGCTTAAGATCATGCCAAAAGATACGTTCATCGTCACAAGAACAGGCGTAAAGCCAATGAAAACAAAGCTGAGGCTGTTTTTTGAGTGGGGGATCGAATTGAATGAAACATATCCAATGCGTCAAGAAGTGGTGAGAAAGGTGCATTACGCAAATAAAAAGACCATTGAGGAAGCCATTGCAAAAAAATATGGTCTGACTCAAAATCCTATCCAGCAGACTGTCAAACGTCCAATGCAGGAACAAGACAAACCGTTGCGCAATATATCGAAAACTATGAAAGGGGTGGAAAAAAGTGATGATTGACAAAATGAAGGTCTATCAGGATACAGAGCTTTCCAGCAAAGCCGTATCTGTTTATTTATATCTTTGTGAACGTGCAAGTAAAGAAACAAAAAGCTGCTATCCCTCCATGAAAACCATAGCCAAAGATCTGCATCTTTCTTTGGCGTCAGTAAAGCGTTCCATTCATGAATTGGAAAGAAGCGCATACATCAAAAAAGAAAATCGGTTTCGTGACAATGGTGGAAAAAGCAGCAATCTCTATTTTATTGAATGAATTTGAAAAAGAATAAAAAAATTCCCCTCAAAAAACGATGAAAAAACGCCAAGGGGGAGGTCTATCTTTTGCGTGAGCTATGGTATGGCTCAATGTGAGCCGAGAATGTGAACTGTTCACTTTAACAGTTACATAGTATACAGAGAAAAAAAGAAATAGGCTCGATTATATGAATTTATGGTTCCAGAGAGTCTTCAAGGAAGAGCGGTGAGTTGAAAAAATCAGGAATGCTGATGTCAAGTCCTTGGCAGAGTTCATGAATGACACGAAGCTTCACGGAGTCATAAGAGCAATGCATGATATTTCCGATGGTGGATTTCGGCACACCGCTTTTCACATATAGCTGATATTGCGTCATATTCTTTTCGTCCAGCAATTCCTTAAGGCGTTTGCTTACTGCTTCGTTTAATTTCAAATCACTCACCTCCTGTTTTTTATATGATTATATGGTCAGAGAAAATAAAAATAGTCCCTGTGACTGTACTATTCTAACCATTTGCGGTATGATAGATACAAGGGGGGATGTTCCATGATTATTACATTTTGTGGGCATAAAGAGCTTTATGACAAGAAAGAAGTAAGGGCTTGGCTGGAAAGAGTAACAGAGAATTTGATTGTAAAGGGAGCTGAAACGTTTTACCTTGGCGGATACGGCGCCTTTGACAGACTGGCAGCTTCGGTATTGGCGGAACAAAAAAAGCGATATCCTCATATCGAACTAGTTTTGATTTTGCCCTATCTGAACAGGCGAAAAGATATATCGCCTTGTGATAGTTCCCTGTATCCGCCGCTGGAATCAGTTCCAAAGAAGTTTGCGATTGTCCAAAGAAATCGGTGGATGGTAGAGCAGTCGGATGTTGTGGTCAGTTATGTGCTGCATAGCTGGGGTGGAGCTGCAAAAACGCTGGAATATGCCCAGCGAAAGAATAAAAAAATTATTTTTTTCAAATAAAGAGAACGATTTCAAATAAAATAATTGGTAGAATTAAGATATCTTATACTGTTGATTTGCTTGTAATTTTGAAGTTTTTCTTTTATAATTTTTATAAGCTAATTTTGTGCATATTTATTAAAAAATATAGAAAAAAGTAAGAAGTTTACACTATTTTTGATGAGGTAACATCGTATGAAGCAGAAACACTATCATCATCGAAAAGAAAAGAATCACTTAGTGATGACATGGAAAGAAATCGTATCTGATAAAAAGTATGATTTTTCTCCTAAATTTTTCATGCCTTGCATTATGCTGTCCTTTTGACAGTATGGATGCAGGGCTTTTTTTGTATTGATGGAAAGGAGCGGGGAGTATGAGTTTGAAATATCGTTGCCCTAGTTGCGGAACTTCTTTAGGTTATGAAGGTTTATGTTGGAAATGTCAAATGGAAAAAGAACGTCAGGATGCGCTTGCATGGACACCGGAACAGATTGCACAAAAGCAGCAAAACCTGATGGAGAATATAAAAGGTCTGGAAGATTATCAGGAACCAGCATTTACAGATTTCTGGAAATTGCTTAGTTATTTGGATGCCATTACACCAGAAATTCAGAGAGCCGCTTTGGAAGCAAACGTATTCTATCCCTGCGAGATCTACTACCATGCGCCAGAAGATGTGAGAGATGGATTGAAAGCGGCACTATTGGAGTCAAAAGACGCTAATAAAGCATCCAATCTGATGAGCTGCCTTGCGATGCAAGGGGATGATCAGGCGCTGGAAACGCTGCTTGAACTGGAACGTGCTCCTCGTCCTTGGAGAAAGCGTCTATATGTTGATCCATCCATTTATGCCCAGTGTGGCGGGTGGACTTTTGATAAAGAGGGTCATCGCATTCAGCTCAATTTTGATACTTGTTATCCCATGGTAAAGGGGACAGCAGATGAAGAAACACCAGTCAAAATCGGTCGCATACGAGAAGATTCCTGCCCGCACTGCGGTGGAAAAATGGTAGATATTTTTGTTCTGGATGGCAGAGATGAGCGACTGAAGTTTTTAGGCATAGATGGAATTTTGACCGCTACTTGCTGTCCAAACTGTGTCGGATTTTTGGAAGGTCCTGCCTACAATCGTTTTACTTTAGATGGTGGTACAGAAGTTTTTCCTTCCAAACTTTATGATGACGAAGAGGAAATGGAATGCTACATGAGACCGGAAGATTATAGATCTATGGCAGAAAATCCATTTGTGCTGGCAAAAAATTCAGTTCCTTTGTTTTATG
Source organism: Anaerotignum lactatifermentans (assembly GCF_014982935.1). Classification (NCBI taxonomy): domain Bacteria; kingdom Bacillati; phylum Bacillota; class Clostridia; order Lachnospirales; family Anaerotignaceae; genus Anaerotignum; species Anaerotignum lactatifermentans. The sequence continues at coordinate 12,060 of NZ_JADCKK010000008.1, forward strand.
GAGCTTTCTATGAGGATGTTAATACAGTTGGTGGTTTTGCTAATTGGGTACAGGACTGGGAATATACCACTTGTCCTGTGTGCGGAAAACCTATGAAATATTTAGCTCAAATCCAATGGGATACCATTATGGAGGGAACAGAAGGAACACTTTATATTGAAGTTTGTTCGGATTGTAAAGTGGTTTCTATGCAGCACCAGCAGACCTGAGAGGTGATATAGATGCGTTTGCCAAAAAGAGACGGCGTAAATGGGCGTTATTATCTGATACATAAACCGGATACGGATGCAGAGGTTCTGGAACATGCAGATCAGTGCATCCAGGATGTGCTGAATGGTACAGCAAGAGAAAACCATGCGGATTATCCCGTTGTTATAAGAAATGAAAAGGGGACACCTTTTCTTCCAAACCAGATTTTAGAACGTTATTTATATCAATTGCCGCTAAAAGAATTTCCATATGAGGATGCGGTTGTTTTCTGCGATGCTATGCGTCAGTTAGTAGGGTGGGTAGAAGTTCGTTATGAGCTGGAGAAGTATATAGAAAAGCAGGTGCAGGAACGGTACTTCATCGTTGGAGAGCGAGATGATGGCTTTACCGTCTTTCCACCCTGTACGGTGTGTCCAGAGCTGCGAGAAGAAGATGTGGACGATAACCTGCTTCGATTTGCCTGCTATGTAGCCGTTTGCCATACCGTGTATGGACAAAGTTTTGAATCTCTTACCACCGAGCATATTTTGGGCTTAGTTTCCAAGATCCGCCCCGATATGGTAAAGGAGTTGAAAGCCAATGGCAGCGGAAAACTGCCACCTGAGATTCGGAAGCGAAAAACAGAAAGAATGACTGCATCTGCAAATGATGCTTTTGCTACCATCCGTATTACAGCCAAAGAAGGTACACAGGAATGTTATGAGGAAGTGCTGGACTATCTATGTGAGGTACTGGAGCAAGAAGCATTCCCTGACAGCTATTCTGTGGAATTTCGTGGTGTGGAAAAGATATATTTGCCCATTACCGGTTTGCCGAAAAAAGGAATCAACCAGTTATTTGCCTGTGCGGTGCGGTATCCAAAGCTGCATATGACGATAGAACGCTATGCAAGATTGGCAATGAAAGAATTCGAATTTTATAACAATATCAGTGATGAACAGTGTGCTATGCCAGGTACTTTTGCTGTATTTGCACTTGGATTGGAAGGATTGGAATGGCAGCAGCTTGTGTGTGATTATCTGGAACTGTGTGATGATGAACATTCCTCGGTGCAGGAGAAATTTCTCCATGTATATTTCAAAAAGTTTGGATTTACTGACCAGACAATGCCTGTGTTGGTCAGTGGGGTGCAGTCCATGCAGGGATTTAAGCCTGCCAAGGAGTTCCGTACCTTGATTGCAAACGAGGAGAGTCTGAATGCGTTGTTGAAAATCAAAGAACATTTGGAGGATTATCTGCCTGAGGAAGCCAAGAGGAGTAAAAATGCAACTGTCTATCTTTGGCGTGATGTGATATGGGGGATCTGGGGAAAGGATTCCGAGAATGGCGGCAAAAAGATCATGAAAGCGGCTCCTGCACATTTGCGAGAGATATATGAACAGATCTTTCACTAAGGGGGGTACCATATGAAAAAAAGAACAGTGAAGGACTTTATTGCCCTGTATCATGCAGAAGATGAGGAAAAGCTGGTGCTGATTCAAAGTGGTACCAGTGCAGATAAAACATTTATGGATAATTTCTGGACGGCTCATACCTATGCTCTAGCTATGGCTGACGTGCAGACTGGTCAAGTAATTTCTGATCGCTGCTGCCTAAATTCTCCATTGACAGAGAAAGAGAGAGAAGCAGGTGAGTATTCCAAACGATTTGCAAAAGGGTTGATTTATCGGATCAAGGTTCGAGAATGGAAAGGCACAGCACTTAGTGAAACACAGTGGTATGTCACCGAAATCGTAGAGGAGAATGTTTCTTGTCCGGCTCTGGAAGAAATCTGGGCAGAGTACATCAAACCCATTGTGATGGAAGATGAGCTGTTGGGAACGCTGACTTTGGATAGGGAAATGAGTTTTTTCGCTGGAACCTGTCGCTGGATGGGAAAAGAAGTCCACATTTCTCTGGATGTTGATATGGAAAAGAAAGCATCTTGGACACGAGTTCGAAATGTGATGAAGAAGTTGATAGAGGATCAGGAAACTTGGGATAAATCATTGCGAGATTTTGCAGCCCAAAAGCATACAAGTCTCGCCAATGACTGGCTGGCGGATAACGATCAAACAGACCGAAATCCTGAAAAAGAACCTATTACGGAGGATGAGTTTGGAAAGCGCTTGATTTTAACAGAATTTTCTGTTTCTCCAGGTGGTCGCTTTACCGTTTGGTACGAGGATGACGATATGTTCTGGGGTCATGTGGTTATTGTAGAAGCCACACTGAAAAAAGGTCCCATATTTGCTGATATACAGGGATAACAAGGGGGGATGTGCTCATGATGTGCGAACATTGTCGAAACATTCAAACATGGAGAAAATTCGACGCTCCAAAGGACTATCTGGCTTGTATTGCTTATATTCAGCAACTGGTGGAGAAAAATGAGTTTGAATTTATTTCGGAGGAATCCACCTGTCCATTAGAAAGAATAAAGACAGAAGATGGCTGGGCGGACGAGATCATGGTTCACATGATACGATGTAAACACTGCGGACAGCCCTTCACCTGTGTGGTCAATACTTATCGAGGAAGTGGTCACTTCAAAAAAGGTAAAGGCTAAAATGCAAATGAACGTGAGAATATCTTCTGTCAGCAAATTCCTGATGAAAGGAAGGAGGGAATGTAAATGAACGCCGAAAAAATAACTGCTTTTTTGCAGGAAAATCATAATGCTGTCACACTGATTATAGGCATTGTCTTGCTGATTGGGGCAATTATGAATTGGAATTGGCTCTGTGATCCAACCGGTAAACCAGATTCCCATCGTTATGGTCGTGGCTCAAGGAGAGTCATTTTCTTCCTGCTGGGGATTGTATTGATTGTTGTTAGTATTATGTCTTGGTTATTGTAAGGAGGCGACAAAATGTCACTTCAATTTATATTTCGGGAAATTTCTTCGGCAGATACAGATATTTTACATATGATTGAGTTACGGAAGGCGAATGTGGAAGATTACCTTTGCTGTGAAGTTACAAATGAGGACGGCATAACGAATACTACTTGGTACAGCAAAGAAGATGTTGCTCTCTGGGGTGAAGATTACATTCGTGCAAACACTACAATGGAATACAGCGACTTTACCGGCTGGATTATCAGTTTGGACCTGGAGCCGTGGAATGATATGCAAGAGGCATCCAAAAAGAAGAAACAAGCACCATGTTTTCAAGCTCCCAGTTGGTTGGAAGGACATATTAAGGAGTGGAAACAGAAACGTCTGACCACTGTGACACTGTGTTCTACCAGTGGTAACGAATGGTTGGAAGTGTGGTACTACGGTGACTTGTTGACCATAAACGGAGAACCACAGCTATATATTGTTCCCAGTTATTTTGCTCCAGAACTTGTGACAGCACGTGATCCGGAGAGCGGAGAGGAGTTCGTTGTTTTTGACGGTGGGCGGCATGGTTATGATAATATGTTCTGCGATGAACATGATTTGGATGAATTGGAACGCCGCACCCTCAAGCGGTATGAAATTCCTGCTTCAAAGCTGATACTGGAATTAGGTTATAGTATTGACTATGAAGATGAAAAAGAAGATTTTCAGGTAAATGAAGATGGTATGGTTGCGTTGATAAATGGTGAGCGTATGCCATGGGAGCAAGTTAAGAGAGACGGTATTGACTACATTGCGCTTTACTATGTGAACGAGGAAGGAAAACAAGTCCAAATTTTGGATAATGAATTAGCATGAGTCTGCCATTGTATTACCAGACAATCCAGGGAGGTACTCTATGACCGAAGAAGAAAAAATCCGCCTTTACCGACTTATGGAAAAGCTAAACTGGTTTTTCCATCAAGAGATGCACTACTTGGACAGAGAGATTGCAGAACAGACAGCACAAGAGTGTTATCCAGAGATTCGGGAGTTTACATACGATATTTTGTGGAATGAACTGCCGAAAGAAGTGCAGGAACAACTGATAGACGAGGAGGAATCCCTGTGAATACGTTAATTTGTTCTTTTGATTGTCTGCACGACAACAGAATTCTGCGTTACTGTGCAGACTTTGCATCCAATACCATGCATATAGATACGCAGAATGAGGATGGAGAAAGGGTATCCATTTGCTTTTCGGGTTTGTTTGCACACTGGTTTGAGAATATGATTCAGGACAATATTCTCTTTGGAATGGATGAAATCAGTGTGGACGGATTTTTTGAATTGTATAAAGAACTGTTGGATAGAACCATTTCTTATGGTTTTCCTGCTTGTTGCAGCCTCCAAGAACTAAAGGAGCGAATGAACCAGGAGAAGATTCGTGTGTTCGTTATTGACGCCTCACTTGGATTATGTGGATTTGTACTGGCACAGGAGGTGGAAATACAATGTCAATCACTGCTTTTAAAGTAGAAGCCAACGGACATGACAGAGCAGGCAAGGACTTTGGCTATGTGAATATTATGTACCGCTATGGCAATAAGAAAACTTGTCCCAGACCAGATCAGTGTGAAAAAATGGAGGTTATGTGGGCGGATGAAAGCGTCTATGGACCACCTGCTCCAGGCAGTAAAGTGGGTGATTTCATCATGACATGGCTGATGGGGTCTTGGAATTGTGGTGTATTTACTCACCGTCAGATTGCCCAGAAACTCATGAATATTTTCACTGGTCTGAAAATCAAAGAGCTGGAATGGTTTGAGAACCCCAGAGAAAAGACACTGAAAAATGGAAGACCTCGTGTACGCCGTGCCAAGTGGCTGCCAGATTGTGAAGTAGATTTGGTATATCTCTATTCTGATTATTATATTGATGCAAGAAATCCTATGCCACCTGAAACGGATTTCTTTACTGTAACAAGGAGGGACTCTTGGGGGATAAGCACTTGGTTCATGTGTACCTCGGAAGCTGCTAAAAAGCTAATTGCTATGGATTTTGAAAATTTGATTGTGGAGGAAACCACAATTGTAGGATAGGAGAAAAGTATTAGGACGATGCAGCAGCTGTTGGAGAGGGTTTGGTATTGGGAAGAATTATTCCTCATTCCATAAAACAAAAAAGAAAGTAGGTATGATATGTACGAAATAGGAACTCTTGGTCGCTGGGAACATATTCCAGAAGAAGCAGCGGCAGTTTATGATAAAGATATACCGAAATTGAAAAAATTGCTCCAGAATGGTTGGAACATCAATGATCCCATTGCGTTGAGTCAATACATTAAAGTAGTCCCTTTAGAAATAGCTGTATATCAAAACGATTTGTCTATGATTCAGTTTTTGCTGGAACATGGTGCAAACCCAGATGCTGCTGAAAACTTGATTTTACATACAGCTGTGAGAATGTGTGGACCTGAAATTGTAGAACTTTTTCTTGGACAGGCGAAGAAAATGAATCAGAAAGAAAAGTCTCGTTTGTTTCAGGAAATTCGATGGGGAAAACGATTAGAAAATATCTCTGTTTTAGAAAATGCAGGTATTCTAGTTGCACAGTACGGTGGAGAAGCTTTTCGTGCTGCTGTGTCAGATGGTGATCGAAAACTGGCAGAGCTGCTTTTGAAAAAAGGTGCGGACATCAATTACCACAAGCCAAACATGGTGTTTCCAAACGCCTCCACCGCTGTTACCGAAGCTGTCCGACACAAAAATCTCCCCATGGTGCGCTGGCTCATTGAGCAAGGAGCAGACATCACCATTGCAGACAAATACGGTGACCGACCTTACACCGTGGCGGTGCAGAACAAAAATCAGGAGCTAGCCGATTACCTGAAGACCCTGGAACCAGAGGAATGGCACAACGAGCAGGAAAAGATCCGACAGCTCATGCCATACAAACTGCCTGCCAAGCTAGTGGAATACTTGAAAACTGGTCCCCTGCGGCTAGAGTTCCCGGAACAAAAATGGGTGAAATGGGCAGAGTTGTATTCCTACATGGATGTGCAAGAGATAACCTGGAAACGGAAGAAGCTACTCTCCCTGATGGTGCAGATGGATAACTACAGCGACTATCTCCTACTGTGGAACCCAAGGGACAAAAAGCTGTGGTATCTGGACATCGAACACGAAGAATTTCATCCTCTGGCAAAATGGGATGACTTCATCACCAATCCCGGTAGGTATTTGAATGGAATGATCGAGGGTGAGTTTGAAGAATAAGGAGAATTGATATGACATCGATAGACTTTCTGAACAAGGTACATAAAAACCTGGATTCGCAGGAATGCAACCTTTCCTATTCTCCGGCGAAGTCCAAGAATTATATGCTATACTGCAACGGCAACTTTATTGGCGGTCTGTTCGATGAGGAACTGTGTTTCGTTTACACCGATGGTGTGAGCGAATTGTTGGGATACCCTGAACCCGTATATCGAGGCTATTCCAGCACTGCACAACACAGAATGCTGGTGATTCCGGAGGAACACTGGGAGAAGGCACTGAAACTGCTCTATGCGGAGAAATTTGACTGGAAACGCCTAGTGTATGACATCACCTATACCAGCATTGGTGCGGCTGTAGTGGAGGACTTTTACGATGAAAATGTAGTGCTCTTGCGCTTTTGCTTTGAAAAGAAACTGTTGAAAAAGAATCCTTTAGATCGACAAAATCGCATCCTTCGGATGGTCTATATCAATCAGGATTTGACAGAAGCTGGCAAATATCTATTTCCAAGACTTCTGCAAAAATTTCTTGTTTTTACAGATCGAAATGGGAAAACCAGTTTGGAAACGATGCTAAAAAGATGGTACAACGCATTGGAGAAGGAATATCAAAGTTTGATGACAGAATCAGGAGGGGAGTGTCATGACAGAAGAAAATAAAACTTATATTCTGAACATAACAGTTGCTGATGTTCCGTGGCACAGATTGACGACTGCTTATGGACGAGGCACAGATTTTCCGACACATTTTAAGACTCTATGGGAAATGAATGACTTGAATGCAGTGAAAAGTGCTCTTTATGCGCTTACCACAAATATGGAGCATCAAAGCACCTTTTGGCATGGAACACCTTTTGGAATGATATTTATGAGCCGTATTTTAATAGAAGCTTTGAATAAGAGCGAACAGAACCCCATTGCCAATTTCCTTGCAGACGAGCTTTTAGACTTTTTCAACTGTATTCTCCAGTGCTATCACGATGGGGATGAGATGGAACACGCTGATCCATTGCCATTCTTTTCTGATATGCTGAAAGAAGAATATTTGTGGTCAGAGGAGTACGACGAAGAAGAGGATGAGATGCGATACGAGGAGGATGAGGTGTTCCCTGATGACCTCTTTTACAGCTTCTATTACTATTCTTGGCAGGCGATACTGGCTTATCGCAGTGCTTTAGAAAAAGAAGTATCAGAAAAATTTGCCCCTAAAATCACTGCTATTTTGGCTGTGTTATAAAGGAGGATTTCTATATGTTTGAAGAATTTTATGAAATGTACGAGTCCGAGGAGCAGGAAGTAGTTGCTCTGATCAATCGCTGCATAGGAGGCGGATATGACTGGAAAGGCAAATTTTGGGAAATGACCGTTGTGACACTGGGGATAATGTTCTGTGACACCGGTGAGGTCAGCACTAAAGAGGTACGTTTGGATTGGCCGGTTACTGACGAGGATCGGAACGGTGAAAAGGGCTGGGGACGCTTTCGAAACGAGCAGATCTGCCGCCTGAAGATTCGTCGAATGAAAGAAGAATGGGCAAAGAGTCTGGTGGTGCGTCCTTGGTGTATCTCTGAAGTAGTCAAAGCCCATGAGGACTGTCCTGAGCTTCAGGCTATTCTGGACGAGAGGAATAAGCCTGTCATCATAGAAGATAAGGTTCTGGGTATTCTTCAGTTGAATCGGGATTTTGACATTTTTGAAGGTGCTGTTTCATGGTGTGGTACGGAAGTGATATTATCCCTTGAAGTGAATCCGGAAAGCAAATCTTCTTGGAGCCGAGCACGTACAGCTGCCAAAAAGTTGGTTGTTGATATGGAAAATTGGAATAAGTCAATGCGGGAGTTTGCGGCGAATGAACTTACACAATTGGCAAACGATTGGCTTACCCAAGATGAGGAAAACTCACGTGATGCGAAAATGAATCCAATTACGGAGGAGGAATTTGCACGACGCATATCTATGACTGAATTGACCGTTACATCTGGCGGTAGTTTTACTGCCTTTTTCGATTGTGATGAGATGTTTGCCGATCATGCTGTGACAATCTATGGTTCTTTGAAGAAGGGAATTATAGGCACTAACATAGAAGGATAAGGAGGCACGGCTATGAGACTGAACAGTAAACGAGTGAACTTTGAATATCAGCCAGGTGAAGAGATCTTTACATTTCCAGAAGATACGGGACTGCCATTTATTTTTGATGTGTTGGACGAGGAATTGACAGAAAATATCGAAGCCATGGATGTTGTAGGGCAGATGCTGGACGAAGCGGAATCCCTTGCGGAGAAAGCGAAAGAAACATTGAAACAAATTTTATCTGATGAAAACCACCAAAAGTATGGTATGGTGTCGTTCTTTATGGAATTCCATCGGGATGAGGTGGATCCAGAAACAGCAGCGGCGCTGTTTCCGGGTAAAGATCTGTCAACTTTGTCCTTTGTGGATATGGTGGATGATTTACAGTTAAAACGATTTGGAAGCTGTATCGATGATGAAATGGATCAACAAGTTTTTATTCTGGATTTTTCTTTTAACCCGGAACTTACAGATGAACTGCTGGTGGTTTATTTTAATTTGGAGAAAGAAGTTGTTGAAATTACCCATGAAAGTTGAGAGGAGTAAATGATGCTTTCAACAAAAGATTTGTCAATATTACCTGACGTAGGAAGATTAAAGAATTTCTGCAAAGGACTGGCGGCACTGGATATCATCATGCTGGAAGAAGAATGGAGCTTCATTCGCCATTATACATACAATCCCACATGGAGAAAGGGTAAAGAAGCCTTTTTTGCCACCGATGGCAGTGACCAGAGTATGATTGTCATGTTTGCACCTGAAGGCTGTGTCATCAATGGCGTGGATTCGGAGCTTTATGACTGGGAGGAAAAACTTCCAAACATTGATGAATTGACAGAGGGGATACCGCCTGTTTTGAAAAAACTGATGCATAGCCGCGAAGTCAAGAAGATGAAAAGCACTTTTTGTGTCTGGACAGAAGATGGAGCTACTTGGAAATGTAATCCCATAAATGGTAAGGATGCTTCTGAAGATTTGCTTTCCATGATTGATGGCAATCCACAGACTTATGTGGAGTATGGCAAATGGCATTCCGCTGACTTGCCTCTGGAAGTTGTAGGTCAGCTTTGTGAAGGAGTACCCTTAACAAAAGAGATGATTTTAGCTCTGAATCCGAAACGTAGTGAATGGGATGAAATCAAAGCTGGACTGGATAGAATTGGGTATCCCAATGATCTATGATTTGTGGAGGTGAGGAGGAAGCAATATGGATCAAAATTTTTGTACCGCTGTTTTCTGGCACGGCGGTGAAAAAATCGACCTGCATGGATTGGAACCAGAAGCGGTAAGATGTCTTTCTGTTACCGGAGAACGGAAGGTGGATGTATCCTTTTTACAGGCGTATCCCAATCTGGAAGAATTGCTTCTAATGGAAAAATGTGAAGGTGTGGAGGTTCTTTCAGAGCTGAAACAGCTGCGTCATCTGACGCTTTGGCTTTCTGCACCTGTTTTCTGGGAAAACATTCACCTCCCGAAATTGCGATATCTTCATCTGCGGGGAGAAAAGAACGGGGACGTCACGCCGCTGCTTTCTGGCATTACATTTCTCCATTTGGAAGAAATGCGCAAAATAGAAGATATTTCGCCTTTATTGATGCCTGCGGACCATTTGCAAAAGTTATATCTCCAATCCCTTCCGGCAGTGCAAACCCTGCCTAATCTGGGGCAGTTTCAAAACCTCTATGCTATGAAACTTTATGAATTACATAAACTAAATGATTTGACGGCACTTTCTCACAGCAATCTGCATTACTTCGCCGCTTCCTTGATTGCGGATAAGCTGTCAGCTGGAAGATTGGCAGAAGCTGTAATGGCGATTCCGAATTTGAAAGGGGCAGCTTTAGAACGGGTAGATCGTTCTGGACGGCGATATGGTCAAATCCAAAAGGCATTTTCTGACGCAGGGAAATCAGCGTTGCTCTGTGAAGAAATCAGTAATTTAACCACATGGCTGTCTTTGTGATGAAATGCAAAGAAAAAGGAGGATTTTGCCATGATCAAAGAACGTATTTCAGTCTCCGGCGACCTCAAAAGCAAAGTCAACCAACTCATGGAATATGCCGGGTGGCAGGAAGGGAGAAAAGTTGATATCTCCATTGCGGAGCAGTATTACGCTGCACATGGTGTTCCAATGATGAAAACCACCCAGAGATTTTACCGCAAGTATTTTGGTCTGTGCTGTCAGTGGTATTTGGAACAGAAAAAGATGAATTGGGCTGCGGATTTTGAATTTGCTTTGTTTCCTTATCTTGTCAACGGTATCAAAAATCATTTGGAGGATGCCTATTTTCGGGACATGACGGGGGATAGGCTGGCAGAAATCGAACAAGTGGCAGGTGAGTGTTGTCAGCCCATCGGACATATCGGCTACTATTATCCTGCAGAAGTCTGGATTTCGGAGCATGGAAAACTATATGCGAAATATGAGTATCAGGATGAAATCGAGTGTTTTCCTGATGTATTTGCTTTGATTGAGAGAGAACTGCGACAGTGTAAATTTGATTCCGCTGCCATGAAAACGGTTGAGGCATTGGATGGAAAGATTTGAAAAAGAAGGGGGAACGAATATGAATATCAAAGAAAAATTAGAGTCAATGGCAAAAAACAGCATTGAACTAAAAATACAAGACAATGCGGTATATGAATTGGGCGCAACTCGCTTTGGAGGTCAGCCTGATGTACCGTCAGATTTCATTTGGCCTACTTACATGGGAGAGAGCTATGATCATGTAGTCAAAGAGCGTCCGCTTTCTTTTCTGGCGCAGTTTAACTGTGCGGATTTCGCAAAATATGATGCCGAACACCTTCTGCCGGATCATGGATTACTTTCTTTTTTCTATGAATTGGATTCCATGTGTTGGGGATTTGATCCAAAAGATAGGGGTTGTGCTCGTGTGTACTGGTTTGAAGATATTTCCACACTGTCAGCAGCAGAGTTTCCGGCAGATATGGAGGAGGATTTTATCTTGCCTATGGTAAAAATAGCATTATCACAAAAACCTTCTTATCCATCTTGGCAGGATTTCACAGAAGCGTTTCCAGATGATGACGATGATGAAGCTTTCAATACTGCGTGGGAAGAATTGACGGGAGAAGATGAGGAGGATTTGCCGGATCGTTCTCAGTTATTGGGCTGGCCAGATGTGATCCAGAACAGTATGTTTGAAGAATGTGATATTGCCGCAAAAGGGTACTATCTGGGCAATCCGGAAGGATGGAGAAAAATTCCAAAGGACATTCGTCAGGAAGCAGAGCAAACCGCCAAAGATCGTTGGATGCTTTTGCTTCAATTGGATACAGTGGAGTGTGATGATTTTGAATTGATGTTTGGAGATTGCGGTCACATCTATTTCTACATTACCAAAGAAGATTTAAAAGCACGCCGTTTTGATAACATTTGGCTGATTCTTCAGTGTTGTTAAGGGAAAATCAAAATGATACAGCCTATTGTGAACACAGAACCGATTGAAAACGAGTTCTTTCTTCGGGATGGATATGTTTATTTTTCAGGTCTATACGAAAACACGATATTGAAAGGTGTAGTACCCGAAGACTTTCATTGCTGGCATTACTGGGGTAAATCCTCTACAGCATGTTTTATGGGAGGAGTTCGTCTGCGTGGAGCAGATCCCGCATCTTTTCGAGTGTTAAACTATGCTTATGCAATAGATAAAACGGCAGTCTATACCACTAGCGGAAGAATTTTCGGTGTAAATTTAGAAACCTTTCAGGTGTTGGACAACGGTCAGTGTGAATCAGGTGCGCCGCAGGGATATGCAAAGGACAGCCAGCAGGTCTACTTTCACAACGGAGATGGCAAGGTGAAAATTATCAAGGGAGTAGAAGTTTCCACTTTTCGCTCATTAGGAGATACTTTTTTTGCCGTAGATAGCAAACGGATTTATGCTTACGGAAAACAGCTTCCCAAAGCAGATTTGACTTCATGGAAATTGCTTCCTCATTGGTATTCTTACGATGACAAGCGTGTGTATTACCTCAATCGAGAGATGAAAGGGGCTGACAGAGAAAGCTTCACTGTATGTACCCCGTTGGAAGTTGCTCCCCTTGCTGACCATCTGGCACGTGATAAATACCATTTTTACCAGAATGATGAGATCATAGAAGAAACCATATGGCTGGAAAGGCTGCATAAAATAATGCAAGGACAATAAAAAGGAGGAAATACAATGCCTACAAAAGAGTGGATGGAAAAATATGAAGCAGTGAAAGAAAAATTGACCTGTAAAATAGATTTAGATGCCTATTTCACAGAAAAGAAAATCGGAAAAACTACCGTTGATGTACTGGAAATTGGGGATGTATCTTTTCCTACAGGCACGATGTTCGCCTGTGATCCATTGATTGAGCTGGAGGATATGGACCCTTTTATGCAGACCATTCCAACAGGGACTTATCCAGTAAAAATCTGTGTAGTACCAAGTGAAAAATATGGGGATCGCTATGCTTGTGTAAAAGTAGAAATCAGTCAGCAGAAACCCGTACGTTATGAATTGGGAATGATGGGAACTGAAAATTTGGATGAAGAACTGGAAGAAGATTCCTTTTTTGGTTTTGGTGTGGATGCAGGAATGGGATGTATTGCGGATGTGAAAGCACAAGAAGCATTCAGGTCATATTGGGAACAACGTCTGAAAGAAGATCCAGACATTGACCCTTACAACGATTTGTTTTGTGATTTGTTAGAGGAAAATGCAGAAAAATATCCGAAGTATCAAAGTGAATATGGGGACTGGCTAAACTGGAACATCCCAAATACAGACTGTAATCTGCCTATTTTTGCATCCGGTTGGGGAGATGGCGTATATCCGTCCTATTTTGGCTATGATGCGGAAGGAAATGTTTGCGGTGTGTATGTTCATTTTATTGATGTTGCAGAAGAGTACGATGAATAAATTGTGAGAGAAACAAGTTTTTTATCTTGTTTGAAGATACTTCAATGCTGTGAATAGGGGTGCATTTTATGGATTATTTGAAAATACTGCACGAAGATCCTGAGTTGGCAGAAAAATTTGACTCTCTTTTTGATTTTTTCCTACTGGATGAGTTGTCCTAAAGGGATGATGCAGACGATCGAGCAACCTTCACCCTGCCCGGTATGGCTTTTGCCAGAGATGGCTCTGGTGGAGAATATCACCTGTTGGAGGATGGTTCCATTGGCTATTACAGTAGTGAAGGGGAGGCAGGGCACCTGGCTGAGAACATGGATGATTTCTTTTCTCTGCTAGTGAGCTGTATTTGCTGGAAGGATTACTGTGATGCAAACCAGTATGTGGATTCCAAAACATTGGAAGGATATGGGCAGAAGCAGCGCAGCGTTAATTTGGAAGACATTGATGTAGATAGTTTGCGGCAGATTTCCGATGCGTTTGGCATTGCTACGGATAAGGAACTGGTTCCCATTTCGGAAAGATTCCGCAAAGCGACACAGCGACAACCCTTGTACCAGTGTGTTTTCCATGAGGATGATGGAAGTCTTACTGAGTCATACGGTCTGATGTTTGAATAGAAAAGGAGTTTCCATTGGCAAAGGAAAAACAAGAAAAAATAAATATATGGCGGAATCAAATATTGCAGAATTCGCAAGATATCACACCACTCAAATTCAAAATGTCGCAGGATGAGGTTATGGATATATTTGGTGAACCAGATGATGTTTCAACCATGAAAAGTGGCGGAAAACCTTTGATCCTCAAATATCGAGATATTGAACTGCATTTTGATGGGAAAAACCGTCATGGACTCTATTTGATTTATAGCGATGAAGAAATTGATTTGAGTATAACGCCAGACGATAAAGAAGGAGGAAAGTAAAATGAAACCATTTGACACCAACTATAAACTTTTGGACGAGATGTACAATGATGATTACTATCCCACTTTTTTGGTAGATAAAGTAAAAGATGAACTCCAGAAAGTCATTGACTTGCTGGAAAGCGGTGAAACAGATATAGAAGTTGTACAGGAAAAACTGGACGAAGCAGTTTGTGGCATCAATGATTTACAGGAGGAATTTGACGAGAATGACAGTGAGATTGAAACAGTAGCACGAGACTGTATTGGAGTAACTGTGGCTTATATTTTGGAATGGTTTGATATTCCCATTGATATAGAGGAGGCTATCCGAGAAAGGGACTGGTAATGGAGATTCAGAAAAAGGAATTTGCTGTTTGTGATGAGTGTGGCAGCCTGTTTATCAAAGGAAGTTCTCAAATGATGGCGCTTTGCCCAGAATGTGCTCATATTCTCTATGGTTATCCAAATTGCCCTCATCATTTTCAAAATGGCAGATGTATCCATTGCTATTGGGACGGCTCTGAAAGTGACTACATAACACACTTAAAAAATATGAGAGAAAACGAACCGTGAAAGGAATTGGTGAGAACGATGACCATAGAAGACATGTTCGGTGATTTAAAAAAAATCGACATTTTGGCGGAGAAGAGCGAAACCAAAGAAGTTTTAATGGTTTTGGTCTGCAATGGCTTTATTGATGGTTCTCCTCAAACGCAAAAAGCGCTGCTGGATAAGATGGAGGGATACCTGAATCACACACAAAGTGAAGTATTCCAAGCAGAATATGCAGATTGGTCTGTGATTTTGCGAGTGACTTTTGATGAAGAACCAGACCAACTCATTTTAGCACTGCTCAACAAGTGCTACTCTTGGGCAGATGACTATGCAGTAAAGCTGGAGTTTGAAATTGGAGGAAAACAGGTGCGCTTTGTGGAGCAAAGCTGACCTCTCTACGAAAGGAAGAATCATAATGACAGAATTTCCAAAGCGTGCACGAACCATACGGTGGGAAAATGGTATTTTAACATTCGATGGAGAAAAAACCATGGAGCTTCCGGAACTGACCACGGAAATCATGGAGAAACTGGCAGGGTATAAGCCAGTAGGATTTTATGTGAAAAACAATCCTGTAACAGACAAATTGCTGATGCCTTTTACTGGCTCTAAAAATATGGTGAATTTCGGTGTGGAATATGGTCAATTAACAGATGCCTGTTTTTCTGTGTTTGCAACGATGCCAAAGCTGCGTTATTTACTCCTTGACGGCAACAGTCAAATCACTGGAAGCGGATTATCTGTGATGGGGGAATGTAAAATTGATTTGCTGACACTTAATCACACAGGACTGAATGACGATGGTTTGATGCAGGCGGCTTCTATTCCAAAACTTACACATATCCAGATTGACCATACGGCAGTTACTTATGAGGGACTTATTAATATTGCGGAGCATACAAGGATAGAGCCAGTTTCTAAGGAACAGTTTACCCAGGAACAAATGGAAACCTTCTCAAAATTACAGAGAGAAAAGGCAAAAAAATCGGTGAAGTTGGATGAGCAGGCTGCGGAAGAATGTCAGAAGATATTGAAAGACTTTTTTGAAGCCATGACTGCGTGGGAAAAATATGTATCCGAAAAAGGGTTTGAGGATGAAGAAGTAAACTCAAGTCTGCTGAATATTTGGGAACAGTACGTCAGCGAAAAGCCACGACTGGGATATCGTCCTTTGGCGCTTTCTTACAGCCCCACAGGGACTTACAGCCAAGAAGTGTTTATAGATGCGGAACAGCTGACAAAGAATAAGATTTATATTTACACAAAAACGAAAAACACAGGGTTTGAACGTCGTTTCCTCATGAAACGAGTGGATGAAAGATGGAAAATCGATGCTTTGCAGGAACGGTTGGATGGCTGGCAGAGGAGCGGATTGTGAGGAAATAAAATGTCTTGGAAATTTGAAACAACAGGTCTGAATGGACAATGTAAATTGTTTGATGTGAACATATTTGATTATGATTGGAAAAGTACCGGCAAGCGGGTAAAAGTACAAGATCCTATTTATGGTCAGGATCATATCTTTGAGATTTGGCAGACAGAAATTGGGGGACAGATTCGATGTTTTGCCGCTGGTGAGTTTTCCAACTGCGTGTGGGGATTCTATCTGGAAACTCATCCATAAACAAAGGGAGGAATGACTATGAAGGCAAAAGCTGGAGATGTTTATACAGTTTATAACAAATACCTTGAACGCTACACCGCCTGTCAGGTGGTATATATTGCACCGCCGGACACGGTGAGTGATCAGTCATGGGCGGTGATCCTCTCTCTGGATTGGGTAGGTAACGTCCCTCTGACAGCGGAGGAACTACCTCTTCTTCGTCCCCTCTATATGGATTTCATGTACTGGTCCCGTAAACTGCACCTGTTACGGGTGCCCATAGAAGTTCCATCTCAGTATACGTTAGTGGGCACACTTACTTCCTTCACCAACGAGCCTTGTCGCTCTTACGGCTGCTGGAATGACGGCTATGATGTGTACCTTCAGATTAGATGGCAAACCATCCCAGAGGAACGGAGGCGAGCCTTCAAGGATGCCACGGAAAGCGACAGGATAACTGAAATAGGCGGTACCCCGGTGAAGGTCAGCAGCCATCGGGTGATGGACCGGTACGCACCATTTGATTCTGCGATGGAACTAAAGGTGCTGCCCTGTCTTTCGGATCTCATCTGTGAGCGGTGGCATCCTGATCTGCTTAAGTTTTTGCGGGAAAACCCATTCCTTGATGAACTGACTTTGCTGAACCACGGTCAGAGGACACTTGATTTACGAGGCACCAACATCAGAAAGCTAATGTTGGATATGACCGGTCTGAAAGAATTATGGCTGGGTGAGGAAGCGGAGCAGCTTCTGTTTCAGAACGAGGCTCTGGACGATTGCATTATTCACGCCTATGGTGATGGCAGGCGACTGACACTTCAATTTATTGGCGAATACCGTCCTCATCCAGAACTGCCGAATCTATCGGGACTTCACGGAATTCGCCTGAAGGATTTTGATTTAAACGGCATATCTTCTGTTCATCCTCATTTGAAGGAATTACGGCTCTGGGGTGCACCGGGAAATCTGAGGAACTTTTCCGCCGTGCGAGAGTTTCGGGAACTGACAGATTTTTCGACGTACGATCTGTTTGGCTTTACAGCAGATGATATTCCTACTCCGGAACAGATGCCTGCGCTTATATGGTTTTGGATGACCAGTTTGCCGGAGGATGCAGCGAAAATGGCAAAAAAACTTTGGAAAGGCAAAAAAGGAATGAGTCTGCGGATTACAAAAGCTCGAAAACCAGAATGGCTGGCACAAAATTTGGATAACCCTTTCCGAAACTGGGATGGTGCGGAACATATTCCTGCATCTGCCGCAAAAAAGGCAGCAAATCAGTACCGTAAGACTCGTTCTCAGCTCTTGAAACTGGCTGCTGAGTCTGACGCAAACGCACAGAATCAGGCGCTGGAGGCGGTGACTTCTTATACACAGACTTTTAATAAAATGGGTTTTATCGAAACAGAAGAACGAGATGAAATTTATATGGCTTTGTGTGGCATTTTGGATGTGCTGCCAGACGGTATACTCCAAAAAGCTACCCTGATTGAAAAGTTTGAAGAACTGCGGGATTTTTGAGGAGATGGAGATGTATGATAGAGTTCGACAAAGATCATAGCTCGACATGGATAGAAATGATGTCGGCATATCAGGTTTTTCGAGCCAAGCTGTTTGATTGGGTTAATGAACCGGATCAGGTGAAGCAAAAGGATTTGTTGATGGAACTTGGCTCTTGGAAAAATCGAGATCTTCATAGAAGATTGCTGGTGGTAGATTTTCTGCACAGCACTGAGATGTGGGATAAAAAAGCCATCATCTTACTCAAGAAAGAACTAACAGCGATTGCCCTGCAGGAAAAGGATGAGGTTGCTGCATGTGCACGAATGGCACTGTTAAAACTCAAATGCCAACCGGAGCGGCTTGCCATTGCTGATGAGGTGCTTCGTATGGCAGTGGTCGAGGAAGAAAAGGCAGAACCTGATCCGGTTGTATTCCACAACGGATGCTTACTGCTGTATGATTTACAGTGTGAGTCACAATTTTTACAGTATATTGCTCGGTACGGGAATTTGATTGAACAGGCATACGGTCTAGATGAAAAGGATTTGGCGGACATGAAGAAAACACTATCTGTTGATCCGTAACAGCAGACAGAAGTTGAAAAAATATGAATGGAGGGCAATACATTGAGCTATACAAAATTTAGCAAGGAAGTAACCAAGTGGCTGAAAGCCAATGATCTGCCCTGCTATGGAACTGCCTATGACAGTCCTGAAGAAACAAAAGCAAGATTAGATGCTTGGATGGTAGGCTTGAAACATATGTTGCAGCAGTGGATTGCAGAAAAACGATATCGAGAACTCATTTCCTGTGCCCATGGAGGTTGGTATACAGATGATGTAATTTTTGAACCCTTAGCAGAGCATTTTGTTGAAAATCACTTGTTTGATGAACTGCGTTTTCTTTGTGAACGTGGCATACGTTTTTCTATTGAGGATATGCTCTTCTGCATCAAAATAGAAAAAGAAGAACATAGTGCTTTGGATGTGAAAACCGTACAAAAGATAAATGTAAATGATTACATGGCAGGTCAAGATTATTGGCAGCTTGGTGAAATTGCGAAGTACAGAACTCGAGCATTAAGTCAGTTGGATCGATACCTGAAATATCTTACACGGATACAAGCATCGCAAGAGTATATCAACACTATATCAGAAATAGAAAAAAGAGTTTTTGATCTCACAATCAAAGCTAAGGATTTGAAACAGATTAAGTTCAAGTTATAACATATACGAAAAACAGAGAGGGGGTGTAAGAACCCATGAAACGAATCAAAGACGAACCTTATTTTACCCATAGCGTATATAGTGCTTTTACCACAGGTATACAGGTAAAGTGTCCAAAATGTCATGGTATGGGTATGGTAACTGCTGACGAGGAAAGTGCTTATTTTAAATGTACCAACTGTGGTTATCAAGCAGAGAAAGAACGAACCGTGCATCGTTATGATGTTCATAACCAATGCAAGAACTGTGGGCGATACTATCGGGTGGATATTGAAGATCCAGCAAAGCAGCACTTTTCCGCTCTTCATGTGAAATGTCCTTACTGTGGAACAATGATGTCAGGGAAAGTACATAAGACGGTGGAAGCATTTTCCTATGCTGCTGAAATCAATAAGGGAAAGGAACCGTGGTTTGGTTTGGAATTGTGGTTTCTTACATCTTTTCAAGGAAAGCCAATCTGGGCAATTAACCGGGAGCATCTTACCTATCTGATTGATTATCTTAGCGCCGACCTGCGGGAAAAGCCGATGGGAAGAGGGAAAAAGACCCAGTCTGACCATCTTCCTACCTTCATGAAAACCGCAAAGAATCGAGAACGTATTGTAAAACTGCTGGAAAAGATGCAGGAGGAATAAGGATGGAACAGAAAGTACTTTACAAAGGTCAGGTGCTTATACTGACACGATTTTGGGCAACAGGAGAACCTTGTCTATGGATTACTGACCCTCAGCAAATTGGAATGCCCAAAATGGAGTTTGTCGGCGGATATCCAGATGAATACTGCATTTTCCTGAAAAATTTGACTGAAACAGAATTGGCACAAATCACATCCATGGATGGATTTCCTTTGGATGTGATGAAAGAACTGGACAATATCTAACTGGAAGGGATGAAGTGTCATGTTATGGAAAGATAAGAAAATAATGCCTCCTCCCTGGCTGGCATTTCCAGAAATAGAGAGATATTCTATCGGCTGGCGTATGGGGTATGGGGAGGATTACATATATCGATTTGGAGATTGGCTAGATACTCTTTCTTCGGAAGAATTGAAAGAATATAAAACATTGTTTCCTGAACCTATTACATGGAAAGGCTGGTGGGATAACGAGGATAGCAGTGAGGTGCTGGAACATGGAGATTTCTTTGTAGAGGTATGGCAACCGAAAGGACAGCCAAAATACACAAAGCAATGGCTCCAGCAGGAGGTCGCAGATGGAAGAAAGCGAGAGTTCTGTTTGTTTTGGGGGCACCAGCCTTCGAAGGATGGCAGCATTACAAAGAGCTGCCTCAGTCAGTGGTGGATGGAGGACTTCTATACTATGGTTGATTCTTACCTCTACATGGAACAATATATGATGGCTGGCAAAGCCCAGCTTTTTGGCGACGAGGAGAGGCGTAAGGAGATCCTAGCATGTAGCGACCCTAAACAAATCAAGACACTGGGACGTAAGGTGAGAGGCTTCGACCAAGCCGTATGGGATAAGTTTAAATACTCCATTGTGCTGAATGGGAACTGGTGCAAGTTCAGCCAGAATCGAGAACTACGTGAGTTTCTTCTTTCTACAAGAGACAGCGTTTTGGTGGAAGCAAGTCCTTATGATCGTATCTGGGGGATTCAGCTGTCTGCGGATATGCCAGAGGCGCAAAATCCTTCTCAGTGGCGTGGTGAAAATCTTCTGGGATTTGCGCTGATGGAAGTACGAGATGAACTGCACAGAGTTAGAAAAAATGAGATGTTATGTGATTGGGGGACAGTATGGGAAAGATGAAATTATATGAATTAGTCAATCAATATCATATTGGTACAGAGCTAACCTGTGCCGAAGCAATGTTCAAAGCATGTAATGAGTATTACGGTCTGAATCTTAGTGAAGAAACCAGACGAATGTTTTCTGTGATGGGACTGGGTATGCAGACAGAACAGTCTTGTTGCGGTGCGTTTACGGTAGCTGTTGGAATCATTGGTTTGATGACTGCAAAAGATGGAGAAACAGATGTAGATAATATGGAAGGCTATCAGATGATCTGTGCATTAACGGATTATGTTTTGACATCCTTTGGTACACTGCATTGTGTAGAACTGCAGGGATTGGAAGTGCAGGGGTATGAAAATCCTTGTCACTACATCGTGGAGGGAATCGCAAAGAAACTGGAATAGATTCTGTCAGGAGGTCATGGCTATTCACAGATGCTTGTGAATTGACAAAATTGCTGGAAATCTATCCATTCTGGTTTTCATGAGGTTGTTTTTATGGAGAGAGGTAGATATGAAAATCGAGATGCTTTCTATCAGTAGGAACTGATTTCCACCCTTACACCAAAGCAATTCTTTGCCCTAATGTCTCACGACTATGATACCGGTTTTGCTGCTGGCAAAGCTTCTGCCCAGAAGGAGATTCTCTGTATGATGGCAGCGGATGGGATGTCCATTGAGAAGATTGCTTTATTACTTCATATCGATGTGGAAATGGTTCGAGAGATTATTGCTGCCAAACAATCACATATTGAGAAATGCAGAAAGAAACTTGAACAGGTGGTGAAACCATGAAAGATCTTAACCAATATGGAAATCGTCGAAATGAAGAATGGGAAATTTTGCCCTGGATACCTGATCCACGCCCACCTTTCAAAATATGGGTGAAGCCAGAGCAGATTGAGCCATTCTTTCTCATACCTCATCACCCTTATGCGATTTCTCTTCTTCTAAAAATCAGTGATAAATTTAGGATAGAACAGTTCAGTCGGTTGGGATTGACAGGTAGTAGCAAGGACTGGGAACAGCTTGTCAGAGGTGTGATTCGAGAGTTTGAGGAAAACAATAGTGGTGTAGATTTGTTTCACTTCGATTCCGACGAAGATGTGTTTTGCGTGTATTCCCAATATATTGACGATTTAATGATGCTGGCTAAAATGATTCGAGCTGCCTGCGATGATGAAAGAACTATGAAGATATATCTTGGTATAAATGAGGTAAAGGAACTAGTCACGCAAACTGGGATTATAATAAAATGCTGCAAAACAGAAATTATATTTTTAGATATGCAATCATTGGTTCCTTTTTCTGTATTGAAGATTCCATCCGAATTTTCTTCTACTGCAGTCGCATTCTATGATTTGATTGTGGAATATGACCAGCCCGTAGCCTTACTTGGGTGCCAGGGAAATTATGATATTGCTATACAGTTGGATGAAAAAAGTGGCACCATGACTGGATGGCATTGGTTTAAATGAGGGAAATACTATGACAGAGTATATAAAACTATTTTGGAAGGATGCACCAGAGGGAGAACCACCTATCATTCTCTATGAAGTTGACACAGAAAACGAGCGTCTGGCACTCCGTTCCATTGATATTTTTGCAGACAGACATACGAAAAATATTGCTGATCTCTATGACGGTGTGATAGAGATCATGCCCATTCCTACCGTGGAAGAATTTAATACACATATATGGGGCGAGGAGTTCTATGCCTGTATCATAGAGCAGGCTGAATTTGAGGCTATCTGGGAGAGACGCTTTTATGACGGAGTACTTAGAGAAAGGTGGAATAACAATGGCTGAGATCAATCGTATCTGGCTCAATGTGAATACAGACAACAACAAAATTACACTATTTGGTCGTCCCCGTGTATCCATCCATGTGGATGAGTACATTTGGAGTTTGATCGAAGAAAATATCGTGAAACCCCATAAGATCATGCGCAGCGAAAAGCAGAGGTATCTGCTGAAAATTGCTTTTCAACGATTTGATCCTGTTCGGCACAAATATTATCCGCTTTCCCCGTATAACGGGCAGCTTCGGGAAGACGTCACGCCGAATAGCACAAACGGATGGTATCTCCGTGAGGACTTTGCAGACGCTGAGGAACGCACCACCTGGTTCTCTCCCGACAAAATCTGGACAAGCTGCGGCAATAAGGTTCTGGATGTCAATATTGATGCCGCTAATGTGAGCGAGAACATCACCCCCAGAGAATACGCAGATTTTCTGTTTGATGGAATTGGGGCAGCATTGGTATTTAACTTCAAGAGGCTCAAAAGAGAAGAGTTTGATGGGCTGAAATCCAAGATCGACTGGAGCATTGTGGAAAGTTTCCCTTTTCCTGCATCTTTTGATGATCAGCAATATATTGGGGACGAGGGCAAGATTCATGTATATTCCTGGGATGGCAGACAGGAAACGACTCTTGTGGGTCCTTATTCAGTACGAGAATTGTACTTGGAGCATTTTGGAGAATAGTGAGGAGAAATCTGATGAAATAGACAGATATTTATACTGAGGCTTTGATTTGTCTGAAGTCAATTCTACAGGCAGACCACCCGGAATTCAAAAATTGGATTGACTGGCTGGAGCGAGATATTCAGGACTGGACTCAGCATCGTGAGGTAGCCCATCATCTTCGAGCATATGGAGGGATGGGATCTTTCGATGACCTGCCCAGTATGCGTGGAGATCACGACTATATTTTCGGTTTTCTCAAGTCATTTTGTTATGCTTTTGGTCATCTTTATGGCAAAAGGGCAGGAATTTCTCCAGAGATATTGATGAAAGAGTGTCTCCATGATATTGGGCAGGCAGTCTACTACCCCCATAAAGAACTGAATCGAGCCATTATAAACCATTTACGGCAGGGAGATTTGCAAGAAAATTTGGATAAAATGTGAGGTGAGTATATGCCAAAGGGTGTACGAGAGTGTCTGCTGGAGCAGGCAAAAAAATTTCATAAATGGCAGGAAACTACTTATCCCGGAATAACTACTGAGGAGATTGGCGGCGAATGGGAAGTCGATTATCCAGACTGGAATGACGCTTACTATGCTTTTTGTCATGTGCTTAATAAAATGGATGCAGAAACAGCAGACGACATTCTATTGAATGAGATGCTTTACTTGATCGCAAGGGATAACGAAGGTGAAAGCCTTATATACGAAACTACTCTGCATGCGAACTGGTTTGAAAGCCTTTGTCGGTTTGCTGTAACATCCAATGAGAACGAGGCAAAATGGCAATTTGCCGCCTACTTACCTGAATGTGAATGTAGCCAAGAAGTAAAAGACTTCATCTTGGATTTTGCAAATGATCCTCATGAATACGTAAGCAGGCGAGCGCTTATGGCAATGCCAGGTTTGCGTCCTGATTGTGTGGAGAAATTTGCCACGCTGTTCTGGAAACGAGATTGTTATACAGCTGAACTGCAACAATACCAGCGTATTGCAGTTCTCTTCTCATTGGATTCTATTCATTCCAGTTTGCTGCCGCAATATTTAGAATGGGCGAAAAAGGATGGTCGAAGATATCTGATGGAATATGCAAAAGAAATAGAAAGAAGACTTGCTTTGAATGAAAAACTATTTCGTGCCAAATTTGATCAAATGGAAACTACCGAGAAGCAGGCGTTGATGGAGAGTCTGGCTGCTCGTTATGATATAACTTTTCTTGGTCTACATACATTTGAACGATGGGGTCAGAGCTGCACCACTGGAATATTCCAGAAAGACAGCCGAGAGTTTGTTTTTGTTCCCGGTGATACTGTCACACTGGGGTGGGAACAGTATGCCGTAGGACTGAATCAGGATAGCCAAGAAGAACTGAACTATTTGCTTCAGGAGTGGGAGATGGAGTGCGATCCGAATGAGATGATTCGGGGAAGTATGGCTTTCGTTCGGCAAGTAACCATTAGCCCCATGTTGGTTGGACGGAAGCTGGAAGAATTATGCTGGGAGCCAGTCAAAATGGACGATCCCAGATTGACCGCTCATCCTGACTGGCTGAAAAATTTCCGTGATTTTGTATGGAGCGACCTTGACAGTCTTACCATACATCAGTCAGTGCGCATGGAACGAACAGAACAGGACTTTCAGATTTGGCTTTATAACCCAATGGATTATGACTCTCTTCTGGAGCAACTAGAAAAGCAGGGGCTCTCGCTGCCTACAGCAGATGAATGGGCTTATTTATGTGGTGGTGGAAGTCGAACCCTGTTTCCTTGGGGAGATGGGCTGGACTACTCTATGCACTTGCACCATTTTGAAAGCCCGGAAGAGGAGGATAAACCCTTCGATATGGAAGAACCGAACTTCTTTGGACTATCCATTGCATATGATCCATATATGCGGGAAGTGGTGAAAGCTGATGCGTTTACTACCTGTGGCGGTGATGGCGGACGTAATATCTGTGGTGGTTTGGGGATGTTCTTGGGGTTTCTTCCTTGTTCGCCACATTGTAAACCAGAAGTCCATGAGGAACATAGACTGAATGGTGATTACGACTTTTACAGACCTGTTGTCCATATAGAGATGGAGTGATAATCGGAGCGTGAACAGTGAGGGATAGGGATGAAAGAGAAGAATTATGATTTAACAAAAATCAGCAAATATATTAGTTTGATTTTACGGCATAAGCCAGAGGTCATTGGAATTCAACTGGATGCCAACGGCTGGGCGAATGTGGAAGAACTTTTAGCAGGTATTGGCAGAAAATATTCCATTGATTTTGAGGTTTTGGAGGAAATTGTAAGAACAGACAACAAACAGAGGTATTCCTTTAATGAAGACAAAACCAAGATTCGAGCAAATCAAGGACATTCCATTCAGGTTGATGTGGAGCTGTCTGTAACGGAGCCGCCGGAAATCTTGTATCATGGGACAGCGGAACGGTTTTCTGCTTCCATTGAGGCAAAAGGGTTACTTCCCGGAAACCGATTATATGTTCATTTGTCTCCTGATATGGAAACAGCAGAAAAAGTAGGACGCAGACATGGAAAACCAGTTATTTATCTGGTCAATGCTGGGCAAATGCGACAAGAGGGATACACTTTTCTTCTATCCGCCAATGGCGTATGGCTGACAAAGATGGTTCCTGCACAATATCTGAAAAGGTTAGGAGAATAAACATTATACGACTCGTATTTCAAGTTGATCTATGTCTGGAGATTGAAAAATTTAATTATGATAGAAGGCAACTTTTGAAAATACAAAATCGAAATAAATTCTTAAAGATAATGGTAAAACGAGGAAGATGCGTATGGGTAAAGAATTAGAATTATATAAAGCATTTATTGATGGTCTTGTGGAACAAAAGGATAGCGTGACAGCAAAATGGGTTTTAGAAGGCAGTTTTCCTCATACAGAGGACAATCAGGCAAAAAATAAATTCCTTTCTTCTTTGACACTTGAACAAAAAAGTATGTTGGCAGAGATGCTTCAGGAAGAACATATTGCTGGAATCCATGATACGCTGGCGTATATCAATGAAATGATGGATTTGGATGGATTAGAACTTCATCAGGATGGAGAATCTTATCCCAATGATGCTTTTGAAAGCCTGCATTATGATTTTATCAGCAGATGCGAGGGAGACCGATGGCCGGAATAAATTTTATGATTTGAACGGAGCTTGTGATAGCAGAATTGGAGGTGCAGCAGATGTACATCAGCAAATACTGGGGAAACTTTATTGGAGGTTCCGATGACAGTCTGAACCTTGTGGTGTTTTTAGAAGACCAAAAGAAAGAGGAAATCTCTCTCAGCGAGATTTTTGCCAAGATTGGTCTGGATAAGCAAAATTGGGATTTCCGACAAACAATAGAATATCTTGAGTTTACCCATTCCAACGGCGTAGACATGGATTTTCATTTTGCCATTGATGTCATCACGGATCTGGCAGCCATTTTGTTGGAATGTTATGTGAATGGCAGCGTAAACCTGCACGATTTGGATGAGTACAATACGCCTTCACGCTGTATACGAATTACTGCCACACCAGAAGAACACAACGCCATGGACAGAACTCTTGCGGACTTTGCCCAAAATCCTCTGTCCTATGACCTTCATGAAATGATGGATGACGAGGAGATTCAAGAAATGGCTCGAGATGTGGAGGCACTGCGTAAAGAACTTTATGAGTCTGCTGGTCGTAATCGCAACTACTATGTGAAGGCAGAGGACATGAAGAGTTTACTCCCTGACTGGGATGGAGCCAATGGATGCATTGCCACTAACCGTATTACAGTGGAAGGCTGTAAGGTTGGTTACTGCTACCGAGAGAAGCCAGATGGCGACTGGGACAGCGGTTGGCGTTTTACTGCCGGTGATGAAAGTGATGCCTATATGGATGATCCAAATAATTCCGGCATTTACGGATTGAATACCATTTGTAATGACGATCCAGATATCATTTCTTTACTAAAATCACCGTATAACTCTGCTTTCGAGAGAGATGAAAACGGTATGCTCCAGCAAATCGAAGACTGGAAACCTGATGAGGACGAGGAGGACTCGGATATGGATATTTTAGAACAATGCCAGAAGTGGCATGAAAGCGACAAACACCAGAAGATTATTGACGCACTGGAGATCATCCCTGCCGAGGAGCGTACGCCGGAAATCGATATGGAGCTGGCACGAGCTTACAACAATTTGGGCGATCCTGATAATCCGGAGGGCAGAAAGCTGCTTCATCAGGCACTAGAACTGATGCAGTCCCACGAGGAAGAACTGGGAGACACTTATTCATGGAACTTCCGCATGGGGTATGCCTATTTTTATCTGGAACAGGAAGGTCGTGCTCTGCGATATTTTGAAAAAGCTCTGGAACTGCATCCAGGTGATGATCCTAAGCTCAACACCCGACAGGACATTGAGGAATTGATCGACTGGTGTCAAAAGCGTATTTCTATGCCTCAGTTTAGTGAGTGCTTCCGAGAGCGAACAGAGATCTGGTGGGAAACCTTTGCCGAAATGGAAGCTCAGTTGCGCCAGATGATAGACGATGACAAGGATCATATCCATGGCGCAGAACTCGTGGCTCAAATGCAGGAAACCCTGAATCTGGTTTTTGACGAAATTTCCTTTGAGATGGGCTTCAATGGCGAAAAGCATGAACTAATCCTAACCCCGGAAGGCGACAAGGTAAAACTATTTGAACTGGTCTACTTCCAGAAACACGCACCAAAAGAGATATTGGAGCATTGGAATATTCTGGTGGGACGCCAGAGCGTGGAAAACATTGGTCTGCGTACAGGTGAATGGTATATTTCCGGCGATGATGTGCAGATTTGGTTAGAGGAGATTGGTGAAAATCGTTTTGCTTTGGAAACCTATTGTGAAAAACTGCTGCCAATGCTTGCGGAAGAAGAAGGTCGTGTATGGTGGATGCTGACTACGCTGACGGATCAGGTGTTGGGTGAAATTCCAAATATGAGATACATAGAAGCTTTTGATATACTGACGGAACCAAAAGAGGAGCCTGCCGAACTGCTTTCCCGTCTGCCGGACATACTGAAAGAAAAAAGCTTAGACCTTTCCACAGACCCGGAAAGCTATTTGGAAACCTATATGGGATACAGCATGGAACCAAGTGAAGATCCAGAGGCAGATTGGAGACTGGATACCATTGCCGGCTCTACTTGCTGTGCAGCACTTATCAATAGTTACCTAAACAATGATAACGATTATATGGACGATCTTCATGCTGATGGTGCAGTGGCAGGCTTTTTCTGCTATCCGCTGGATACACTTCGTGAGGAAGAAGGTAGTCAGAAGATTTTTGATTTTCGAGATCAGTTGGAGGGAGTATTTACTACCGATGAAGGAAGTGAAGTGCTTACTTTGACTGGCGGCGCCACAGGTATTTACTGCGGTTACGTAGATTTTATTGCGTGGGATATTCGTACCGCACTGCAAATGGCAAAGGAATTTTTTGTGGATACAGATTTGCCTTGGGCAAGTTTCCATACATTCCGCAGAGAGGCATCCAATGTGTATCTGAAACAGACCGAAAATGATGATCTAGATTCCAAGGAGAGAGTTGAAGAATTGGAAGAAACATTGACGGGAATGGATTATATCCCTTATACACCGGAAAATGCGGAAGCATTTTATCAGCAATTAGAGCAGTGGAATGATGAGGACGAGTATACTCGTTGCATTCAGGCGTTGAATGCCATTCCAGAGGAATGGTGGAATTACCGCATTGCCTATGCCATGGCACGGGCACTGGAAAACTACGCTATCATCGGAGATCACGATGAGGGAACACCAAATTACAAGGGAGACAAGGCTCTGCTGCGTGCCATTGATGTGCTGGAATCTGTTCGAGAAGAAGGTCAAGACAAAGCAGAATGGAATATGCGTATGGCTTATGCTTATCAATATCTTTATGGACAGGAAGAAAAAGCTATCCATTATGCACAGCGCTGGGCAGAATTAGATCCAGAAGATACGGATGCGCCTTTGGTAATACAGGAATGCCAGAAAGAAATTGCCAGATGTACCGAGGAAGAAGCGGATGAGGAAAACGACGGAGATCATAAAGGTGTTTTCACTGGCTTTGTCCTTTTGTCTAAAGGAAAGTGGGACAAGCAGCAGTTTATTCAGGACATGAAGGAAAAATGGAACATTACCGTGGATGAACATGACGCAAGCGAGGATAAGAGTGACGATGCCTTAGTGTTTGAAGTGGGAGATATGCTTGCTGCTGTTAGCCTTGCAACCTATCCGATTCCCAACGGCGAAGCGGAAATAAATGCGGAAAACAACTATATGTGGGATGATGCAGTAAAGATAGCAAAAGAACATTGTGCCCATATTATGGTAGCAGTTTTGGGAAAAGAGGAAGATTTGCTGGAAAAAGGTAAGTTGTTCACTAAACTGGTAGCTGCTTGCTGCCGCCAGAAATACGCAACAGGGGTTTATACCAGCGGTGTTGTATTTGAACCTCGTTTCTATGAGGGTTTTGCTGATATGCTGCAAAATGATGAACTGCCAATCTTTAACTGGATTTGGTTTGGACTGTACCGTGATGAAAATGGTATGAACGCTTACACTTATGGAATGGACGTATTCGGCAAGGATGAGATGGAAGTGCTGGGTACTGATGCTGAACCGAGTGATTTGCGAGACTTCCTGGCAAGCCTTGTGTCTTATGTTCTGGAGAATGATGTGGAACTTCATGATGGAGAAACCATTGGTTTTTCTGCTGGGGATAAACGTACCATTACCCGCAGTCCAGGCGTATCTTTGCCAGAAGAACAGATGACGCTGAAAATCTCTTGGAAATCAACAGATAATGACCCAGATGGTGACGGTGAGGACAATTCAGATAAAGATGTATCTTTTAGTGAACCGGCAGTCTACACTGAGGATGAGATGAAAGTCATCGAAAATCATATCCAGCAGTATTTCGGTCAGTTTGAAAATGTGTTCCATGAGTTAGCTTCACCTGACATACATGTGGATATCTGTGTTGTTCCTCCTTCTGAAGAAAGAGATTACTACACACTAGTTACTATGGGTATGGGTGCTCACCGAATGAATGTGCCAGAGGAACTTACGGAATACAAGCTGGAGCGAGCAGAGCTTGCCATTGCATTGCCAAAAAACTGGAAAATAAAAAAAGAGAATTTCGAAGATGAGAAGTGGTACTGGCCGATACGTTTGCTGAAAACACTGGCTCGCCTGCCCATTGCCAGTGACACCTGGTTGGGATTTGGACATACCATGGATTATGAGGAGAATTTTGCAGAAAATACAAATCTCTGTGCCGCTATGCTGACTGCTCCTCAGGGTACAGAGGATGGCAGCGAGGTTTGCATCCTGCCTAGTGGCGAAGAAGTTAACTTCTATCAGGTAATTCCTCTCTATCGTGATGAATTGGAGTACAAGCTTGCCAATGAAGCAGACGCTTTGTTGGACAAAATGGAGGGCATCAGCTTTGTAGTAAAACCTGATCGTCAGAATGCCATTACAAGAGGCACATTGGGCAGTGTTGAGGATGGCGACGGCGTTGATGAGATGGACGATGCCATTTGGCATCTGGAAACTATAGAGGAAAAAGAACTGCCGGTGGATGAAATCAACGCCTACAACCATATGGCAATTTATCTGCGTTGGTGTATGGAGCATGATCTAATGGCCGAAGGCTTTATAGAGGAATACGGTGATGTGGTACAGAAGGTCAAAGATGATGTTGAAAGTGTGGATCTGAGGGTATTTATTCGAGATGAACTGGAAGGACAGCTCTTTGGGTCATTGTTCAACCAAAAAGGCCTGGCTTTTGCTTCCTACTACTACGGTGAAAATGACAGCCCTTATTTCCCAAGTGATATCGACAACTACGCTATTGGCATCATTGGCCAGGAATGTAACTATTCCGATGAAATTCAAGATGAAGCATATCTGTTCATTCCTTTTGATGAGGAATATTATCAAGCTATGGCAAAGGTGATTGAGAAACGCTTTATGAACTGGCAAGGACAGGACTTCAACGAGGATACATTGGAGCCTTCTGAAGTGGCTCAGGCAATCATGGAATATCTGGACTGTGAATGTACTTACTTCCCATCTATGAAAGATGATGATCCTATTACGGCGGCTTACAGTTATGCTAAGCGAGACAGCACCCAGAAAGGCTTTGTGCCGGTACTCATCAAGGCGGATGACGAAACGCTGTTGGAGTGTATGGTGATGAATGCCGATCCTGAGAATGATGCGGACTTTTACGAATTTGACCTCAAAACCGTAACGGAGTATCGAAAGAAGATGCTCTCCACCTCCATCAAAGACGGAAAGGCAGTTTTGGAGGAAATGATTGGACTTCGAAAAGAAGAAGCTGACGATGATGATATGGATTGGGAAGAAGAAATACTAGGAAAAATGGAAAATGGATACGAAAATAACCGTTTTTCTAGCTTCTGGGAATATGATACAGACATGACATATCCTATGATTTTAGCTAAAATTCCAGTAAAACATCCTTGGGAAATCTTTGCATACTTGCCTTTTGGAAACTGGAATGAATGCTCAGATACACCAGAACTTATGGCGGTGGCGAAATACTGGTTTGAGCAGTATGGAGCTGTACCTGCTGTTCTGACACATGACGTACTGGAATTTGATCTTCCGGCTGCTATTTCAAAAGAATGTGCAATGGAAGTGGCTTTGGAACAATATGGTTTTTGCCCAGATATAGTGGATCAAGGACCAGAAGATGCTACGGTAGGCTCATTGGCAGATGTATTGCGACAGTCTAAGGTCTGGTATTTCTGGTGGGATTGAAAGGAGATAAAATATGCTGCATATCAATGACATTTTAGACCCTGACTTTGATTGGGATGGAATTGAAATTACAGAAGAAGAATTTGACGAATTAAGCACGGAACTGGTGATTGACTATCTGAAGAAGCACAATCCAAAAGAAAGACAAATGCTTGCATTGTGCTGGAATTTTGATAATTCAAAAGAAGTTATTCAATGGATTGTAGATCAGCCAGATACAGATAAAGGAACGATTTTACTCTTATATTGGTATATGCAACCTGGTTTCTATAAGAAATTTGCTGACAGAGAGGAATGTGAAGCAGAAGCTTTTTGGGCATTGGAAGATTATGATATCATTCAAACAATTGAAAAAAATTACCTTTCTAGTTTTTATAGAAACCAAAAATACGCTTTTGATCCTGCAAACGATGAATATAGTGATCATTATGATTGGACTTCTGCGTACGAGGAAGAAGAAGCAAAAGTAAAAATACCAAAGGAATTGTTTTTGGCTCTAGAAGGAGAACGGATTGAAAATCCCCAATGGGAAGAAGGTATACCAACAGAAATTTCTGATATTATGGACAAGCTTTGTGATGTTTGTGAAGAATGATTCCTTTGAAATGGGGTGGAAGTATGAATGAGTATCAAGAAAAATATGTCGCATTAAAAAAGCAGTTTGAACAATCAAAGGGCGATTCTTTCAGTGTGACTGCTCTTTATGATTTCAAGGAAAGTTTGGAAGAAAGTGAAGCAATTGCTGCAAAAGAAGTTCTGGTAAATGTATATGATCTTTTGAACTATAAAAAAGATGCCTATGATTTATTATCCAGTATTGGTGATCTTTCAGATGTCAAAATCAAAAAACGCTTGGGAAAAATGAAAGAATATGCAGAAAACTGGAGAAACAATTTTGCAATTCCCAAACCCAAAACAGAAGAAGATATTCAGAAAGAAAAAGAAATGCTGGCAGAACTGGGAATACCAACATTCAAATACCACCCCGATCCGTTAAATACTGGAGCATTTGAGATATCAGAGGAGGGTGTTGTCTGTGACTGCTGTGGAAAGGTAACACACATTTATTATGAAGCACCATTCTATGCTGTGGATGACATTGATTATCTGTGTCCAGCTTGTATCGCCAGCGGAAAAGCAGCTGAAAAGTTTGATGGCAGCTTTCAGGATGATTATTCCGTGGATGATGGTGTGAAGGATGCCAAAAACTGGACGAACTCATTCATCGTACACCTGGTTACTGTGGCTGGCAGCAGGAATACTGGCGTGCCCATTGCGGGGACTTCTGTGCTTATTTGGGCAGAGTAGGTGCTATGGAATTGCAGGCATTAGATGTCATGGATGAAGTACTGGATGACCCCATGTGGGATGATGAGCAGAAAGAAATGATCGAGAACACTGTCAATGGCGGTCATTTGCAGTGCTATTTGTTCCAATGCCTGCATTGTGGAAAGCACTTGGTCTGGATGGATTTTGATTGATAAGTATTCAAAAGGTGGGATACATGCGATGAAAACCAAAACACTAACCATTCAACTGAATCAAGATCAACTTCCCGTCCTGCCAGCTGAGCCGGGCGCTCATCTTACCTTCACTATTCATAATAATGGTAATGAGTTAGAACTGGTGGGTAACAAAGCGGGGCTGCTCCTACTGGCAAAAGCGGCTCTAGGTATGGCGGAAACTATTCGCAAGGATGGTTTCCACATCCATCTGGATGACCTATATAGTATCAATTCCGACAGAAAGAGCATCCTGATTCGAAGGGAGGAAAATCAAAATTATGATTGAGAAAACCTTTGTCAACCCTGCCACGACCAAACAGTGGCGAATCGAAATGGACGATCTAACCATACGAACCTGCTTAAATGGTGGAAAGGTCAAAGAAATACTCTGTGATTCCAGCTTTCAGGCAAAAAGTAAAGCAGCAAGTGCCATGATGGGGCAGATGCGGAAAGGATTTATCTATCAAAAGCCAAACGCTGCTTTTGGCGAAGCTAAGTGCCACAGATATATTGGAAAAGACAGCAACGGTTTTATGCCTCTTGCTGCTACTTCTGCAAGAGATGATTTTTTCCTTACTAGAGTCGTAGGTGATTTTGAAGATGAGCTTCTCTATCATTTTGATGAGAATGGAGATATTCTTGAAACAATTTCACTTGGAGCAAAAAGAATGACTTATGAGCAGATTCTTTGCTCAAATAATACGCTGTTGTTGAATAACAGCTATCTGATCGAGCTGTTCACCCTTGATACACATAAAATCACATCCTTTGCTAATAAGAAAAATAGCATGAAGACGATGTTGGATGTTAGTGGTGGCTTGGCTTTATGGTATACAGGAGAAGAAATCGTTGTCTTTGACTTTGACAGCAATACTGAAGTTTGGCGTGAAGTTGTGAAATGCAAGAAATCGAAAGATCCCAATTTTGTTTATTACTGCTTTGGTATTCTCTCGCCAGAGCAGACGAAGATGGCTTACCGAACCACGGAGGAAGAGTATATCATCGTTGATTTTCAGTCCGGAAAGAAAATCGTGATAAAAAATGATGGATTCCATCCATTCTTTTCTCCTGATGCCCAATATTTTTCTGTAGGCGGCAAATGCTACGTAAGCCAAACAGGAGAAGAAACTGTTAATCCTTTTCCGTTTGTAGTAAGGCAAGGGCTGAGTTATACTGATACCTGTACTGTGCGTATATGTGGTAATTTAATGGCAGTTCAGCAGGAGCATGGCAATTCTGTCATAGAACTTTGGGATTACAATAGCAGAGATTTGTTGGTATCTATTGATGATCCGTTTGTGGTGAAACACACCAATTTTTATTTTACAAAGAATAATTTGGTTTTGCATACAGATTACGGAGCCATGAGCATTTATTCCTGTACTATGTAAAATAGAATCAAAACGACTAATTAGGAGGATACGATTATGAATGAAATCAGAAATTTTTTATTGTCACCAGAAGAATATCTGGATACATTCTGGGAAAGTGATGCTTTAATCTGGGTGGATTGGCGTGAATATGATGAATCTATCATTAAATACATCAATGAAAGGCTGCCGGAAGAAGATAAAGTGAAGTTTACCTGTGTGGAAGTTGAAAAAGAACGTGACATAGATATTATTTTAGAAAAAAACGGTATTTCCACAGCAATCCCTTATGCGGAAGAATATACAGATCGTGATACCACATTGAAAAACTTACAGGAATATGTATCTCCAAAGTATCAAATCCGTTGGTTTATGGGTTCTCTTGGCAGTGATACTCTTGCATTTTGTATTTGTCCTTCTACCCAGTGGGAACAGTTAGAAGAAGAATTCGGTGCAGAAAAAGTAGCGTATCATTTTGCACCAATCAAGGAAGACAGTGTTATGTTTGAAATGGGTATGGATGAAGTATTTGATTTGATGAAACAAAGAGGAGAATCGTAATATTTTTCGGGATATCATGAGTGCGATTATGAATGATGATAGAAAATTAGTTTTAGCACAAAAAAAGGTACAGCTTAAAGAAGAACAAAAAAGAGCAGAAATACAGCAATACAAAGACCATTTTGCGAAAAACATAGAACATTTTTCTCAAAAATACAGATATGCTGATGAATCGGAAGCATTCAAAATCGAAGAATTTATCTCAAAACTAAATTTTATACGACCTGGACAACTGGCAATTAAAAAAGTTTGCACGCATCCCCATGAGAACGTCTACTTGTGCTTTTTGATGGGAACTGAAGCATTATTTCAAATTTATATATTCGGGAAATATGATGACATCATGAGTGATTATGATGAATGGGAAGTTTTCAGTCCGTATCTGTTGCTTGTGCATGAGGACTTTATTCATTATGTATATGTGAATGATTATGGGGAAACTATGGAATCAAAAATTGAGATGTACTTATGAAAGAGAGCGGTGTGCCTATGGACAAAGAAATATTGATAGCAAAACTTCTGAATCTTGCTGAAGGTCGAGAAACCCCAGAAAGCTGGCAAGAATGGTGGAATGAGCATGAGGCAGAACTGGAGACACTCCTGAATCGTGGAGATTTTCTGAAACTGAAACCATGCAAACACGGTTTTAAATGGGTTCCAGTGTTTACCAGCCAAAAGGGTGCTGTTGCGATTCTTGAAAAGAACGGTGTGAAGTGTAACTCCAGTCATTTTTATCAGGAACAGTATCTGGAGGAATTGGATGCTTTCTGCAAAGAACAAAAACGACAGCAAAGAGAAAAACAAAAAGAATTCAAAGATAGGCATCCCGCGTGGTTTAAGCAGTATCCGAAGTTTTCTAAAGCATTGGCAAATGTACTTGGACCTTCAGATGAAATCCTGCCTGCTGCAACTGAGGCAAAGATTGACAAACAGGAAGAATTGCTGAAATTTCTTTTTCCTGCCAAAGTACGAGAATTTTTTCTTTTAAGTGCAGGAATCAATGTATCTACTGGTGTGACCATTATGCTGTCAGGGATGTTTCGTATGACCATCCATGGAGAGCAATATTGTGTGTTGGGAGAGTTCTGGAAAGAAGCAGATGGAGATCAGCTTTTGCTTCGTACTGGAGATGAAACTATCTGGTACTATGCCCATGAACAGGACAAGGTAAAACCACTTTGTAATGATATGACGGAGCTCTTGGAGAAAAAACTGGCGAGGTATCTGAATGAGAATTGAAAACATTGCAAATGAAAAAAGATATCAGGATTGGCGAACACAGCAACATTACTTATTTTCGCCAGAGAATCGGTTTCCGCAGCAGGATGAGCAGTTTTCGCTGATAGACGGGTATTCTGTTTGTTCAAAAGCTTATTTCTATCATGGTGATTTTCACTTAAATGGCAGTGAAAATGAACTGATAGATCAAAATGGAAAGATCATTTATACCTGGTGTAATTTAGATGCAGATGGGGAATTCTGCACGATGTTCTGTCACAGCAATGGAAAGCATTATCTTGTTTTTCGAATAGAGCTGTATGGATACAGCATTTTGGAGGTAGAGATAAGGACAGAAATGCATTATGTTCCTGCCTGTGTCCACCCAGAAGAAGGAGAATCTGTAGAGGAAATGTTCATCTGGACAAGTGCAGACTATGATTCCAGAAGTAATTTATTGGCTGTAACTGGTTGTATTTGGGCATGTCCTTATTCCACTATTGTGCTTGACTTTTCTAAACCTCTCCATCCTCGGCTACCAGAGCAATGGATGGATCTACGAAATTATGTTGATCCAAACGATATTCTGTTTGATGATATTGACTTTGTTCGATGGGAGGACAGTGCAATAATTCTCCAAGGCAGCAGCATAGAAGATGGAAAATGGAAAGAAGTTCGAGTATCGACAGAACAGCTGCGAGCTGCATTGTAAAAGGCTGGAGGAATGTAAAAATATGGAGAAAAAAGATTTCCCCAAGGGAACAAAACCACGAGAAATATTTGTATATACCTGTGAGAGGATTGCGGAACCATTGATCCCGTTGGGTTACAAATACCGCAAGAGCAAAAACGACATTTATAAAAAGAACGGAATATTTGTATTCTCCTTTGATTTTTCGCCCTCCATCCGCTTTGGCTCCACCACTTTTACTGCCAGCTTCCACGTAAGTTCCCCGGTGATTGCCCAGTGGCGCAGTGAGCAGGAAGGTGAGGAGGAGGCTTATGATGATGGTATCGTGGGCACCTCCATCGCCAGACTGACACGCCGATACAATGACTTTCCACGCTACGAGGTTGCCACTCTGATAGAGCGGGAACGCTCTATTCAAGAGATTTCAGGGCAGATCCAAGATTATGCCCTGCCGTTCTTCGCGCGGTTTTCTGACTTGCCGAAGCTACTGGACGATGTGGAACGGGAGGGGTTCTTTCCCCATCGGAAGGGATTCGATGTCCCAAAACGGAATCGGGAGTTCATCGAATGCTTCCGAGAGTATCTCCAAAAGCAGTAATCGAAAGTGATATAGATTAAACAGAAAATTCATTTTGAAAGATGGTGAGTTCGTTTGAAGGAATACATTGAAAGTTTAGAGCACGATTTTTCTTTGATAGAAAATGGATTTAAGGTTGAAGAAAAAAGGGCTTTAAATGATTATAAGACTCATGATCGTAAATACATCAAAGAGTTGGCACATTTGGCGTACAAATCTGAAGTATATCAAGTAAGAATGTATAGCGTATTTCTTTTGGGGTACTTATCAGAAGATAATGACATTTTAGTATTCATGAGAGATGAAGTCTCGAAAGATGATGATTGGAGAGTTCAAGAGATATTGGCAAAGTCTTTTGATGAGTTCTGTAAGCGCAAAGGATATCAAAACGCTCTTCCAATGGTTGATGAATGGATGAAAAGCAGCAATCCCAATACTCGGAGGGCAGTTACAGAAGGTCTGCAAATTTGGACAAACAGACCGTATTTCAAAGAAAATCCTACAGCAGCTATTGAACGGTTAGTCAATTTAAAAGAAGATCCGAGTGAATATGTAAGAAAGTCTGTAGGTAATGCTTTAAGAGATATTAGCAAAAAATATCCAGAATTGATTGAAGCAGAACTGAGTAGGTGGAAATTAGAGAATAAAGAAATCAATCAAGTATACAGATTAGCAACGAAATTTATGAAGTAGTGGATTTTAATAAGAAACTTATGATTTGATGCAAGAAAGCATGATCAGGAAGTAATCCAGTATTATGAAAGCATTTTAAAAGCCATAATCCAACGGAAATAAATTGGAAATGATAGAGGTGTATTATGGGACTATTTTTGAAGAAAAGGGTCGAAATGCCGGATAAAATGATTTTGGAAAATACAGAATTTATATTTGAACGCAGACTCGGTTTTCATGTTGGAGAATTAATCGTATGGGATAGAAAGGTCAAAATTCTCCTTGAGTTTCAGAGCACAGAGGGAAATATAGGCGATATCATTTTGGAAAAGGTAAATTGGGTCAATGACCATAAAGATACCATTATCCGAGCATTTT
Source organism: Anaerotignum lactatifermentans (assembly GCF_014982935.1). Lineage (NCBI taxonomy): Bacteria > Bacillati > Bacillota > Clostridia > Lachnospirales > Anaerotignaceae > Anaerotignum > Anaerotignum lactatifermentans. Next base: position 51,156 of record NZ_JADCKK010000008.1, read on the forward strand.
TGGATGAGAACGATGACTGCATAGGTGTCGTGAATGAAATGATCGAAGATGGAACGCTTGAAGCGGATGGGAAGATCTCAGAAGATGAGTTTGTAAAAGCACTATTCGTAAACAATGTAACAGTATTTGTAAATGGAAGTGAAACTGGCTTTTACATCGATTTGGATGCGGAACCCGACTATTTCATGGGACATTTATTTTGTATCGAGGTCGACTGCAAATATAAAATTGAAGTCGGCGGATTCAACGGATAACACTTCAAACACAAAAGGCAAATTCTGCGGAAGGGGCAACGTCCGCAACGGCATCAGAAAGGAGACAAGTACCTATGTCAACTTGGAGCGGAATTCGGAAGAAACTGGAGAATGACTATCTGTGCCCAGCACTCCGGGATCACATCCAGTATTTTGCCACCAGTTATAGCAAAAGCGCTGATCATGAGGGGCGTGCAGCCATTCGTATGGATGGTGTAGAAGTGCTGCGGAGCAACTACTACACCTATTTTGAGAATGTATGGATGAAATTTCATCAGTTGTGGTCTACAACCCTGAAAGACTGTGATTCTGCAAAAGAAGCAATTGACCAGGCTCATGTCTATGCGCTGGAGCAGGGAACCTTTGACCAAAAGGTATTCTATGAGGCGTTTGACATTTTTGACAACCAGAGCATTGATAAAAGCCTTGTCAGCGATAATCCTATCGTCCGTATCTTTGCTTTTTTTGGATCGTAGGCTTGGAAAGCGACGTCTGCTGGCTTTGGAGGAATCCATGGAGCAAGAATTGGACTGGGTACGAGCCTTCTATGTGATCCGAATGCAGGCTGAAGGGTTGATGGAGAATTAAGGGGGAATATGGCTTGTCAAAAACTCTCACTGAAGGCGCAATCCTAAGTATTAAACTGAAAGAAGCAGCATGGACAATCGGTCAAGTTTGCTGCCGATTTGAGCTGGAAGGGCAAAAATACAAACAATATACAATGGCGTTCTTTGATGTGCTGTTTTCAAGTGAGGCAGAATTGGTAGAGAATCTTGACGGCTTGGATTTAACAAAACCAATTATAATTACAACGCTGAATAGTCACCCGCAAAGAGGATATGGATTACATCTTATAGGGAATAAAACTGTTTCATACACAAATATTCCAAACTATAAAAGTGATATATCCCCAACGCTTGGTTTATATAAAAACAAGTCAACGGATTTCGATCATTTGCTAAATGCGTGGTTTGGTTTTTTGCCATGGGACGGATTTTGTAGGGAAGATTATGTTGATGCATTCCTTACTCCAGGGACAAAAAAGAGAAGTGATATCAGATTTATGAAAGATTTTACAGTGGAAGAATTGAAGAAGATTATGCCCGCAGGAAGTATTGCTTTGATTCAACACTTGCAAAAAGATAGTGTAAAAAACAACGCTCCACCTATTGTGGAATGAAAGGAACAGGAGGAACCACCATGTCACAGATTGCATCCTTTTATCTGATAAAAAATAACCAACGGCAGGAGTTATCTGATGGCAACTGCTCTGCGGATGTATATATGGCTATTTGGGACTACTGCGAGAGCGAACTGGATATAGATGTCCGTTTTCCTGCTCCACAGACAGAGGAAACTCTGGACTGTGCTCTGATGACGGGAAAATTGGCTTCCGATTTGTTGGAAGCTCTGCAGGATCAGAATCTCCCGAAACTGGCTGCTGAAATTGCTCCAGACTGGGATTTGACTCTCGAGGCAGTGCAAAGAGGTTTGGAAACACTTTGCTCCAATCTGAAACTAGTAGGAGACGATACTGCTCTGCTATATGAAATGACCTAAATGGGCTATACCTTTTGTCCAAAGTAACATCTATTCAACAGAGGAGGTAGCAAAAATCATATATCCAATTTATCATTCTAAAGTCAAAGACGAAGAGAAATAATGGAGGAAAAACTATGGTGAGAGATGGAATCGTGTTGAAAGATATGGACACTCAGGTTACATTTAATCAGTACAGCTTCTGTGAATTGGTGAAGCACCTGATGGTGGAACTGGTGGGAATCTCTTATGAGGAAGCCTCCAAGCGGGTAGAACTATCCTCTCTGACAGCACCAGTGACGAATGTAATGGAGGCGGCGGTATTCAGCCACGAGTTGCCTTATTACTGGGCAATGTTCTTCTACTATGGGAACGGTTATTGGCTAAAGGGTATTCCAGCACAGCCAGAGGATATGGATGCCCATGAAGCTTTAGAAAAGAGAATTATGGAGAAATATGATTTAAAGGAACCGTTTGAATGGGACTGAGAGGTGAATGACATGCTAGATAATCAAATGTTTGAACTGCTTGATAAATTGAAGAAAGTCAATTACGAAACCATAGATATAGATGATTTTTTAGACCAAAGAGAATGTGACCCCTTTGACAGTGAGTGGGTGAGAGTGTACCAAGCCATAGAAGAACTTAAAAAGGGAAAAGAAATGGTAGATACCAGAGAAATCGAGAAAAAAGCATATATTACAGTTTACGAAAAAACAGAGTGTGATGATTTAGCAGGATACATTGCTGATGACTTTGGGTTGATTGCAGACAGTATTATGTTGCATTACTCTGATGAATGGTTAGAAAAAGTTATTTCCTGCTATAAAGAAGCAATCATACCATACGGGAAGCTTTAAGAGGAGGCTACTGAAGGTGCGAAAGGAATTTATCATTGATGGTAGACGATTTTCAACTATGAGAGGCTTCTATGATGAGGTGGAGCGTGTGTTTACTTGCGGTCTGCATTGGAGGATCGGACAAAATCTGAACGCCTTTAATGATGTACTTCGAGGAGGATTTGGACAACATTCATATGGAGAACCAATACACATAAAATGGCTGTTTTATGAAAAGAGCCTGCATGATTTAGGAAGTGAAAATGTAAATGCAATTACAGAAATCATTTTAGATACAAATAATTCTGGGCATGACTGTACTTTGGAGCTGCTTTGATAAGTAGAGAAATAGTTATAAAAGTAGTTTTAATTTTATAAAAGAATTCAAAGCAAGTAAGGAGGGAGCAATATGGGATTAGACATTTATGCAGGGACATTGACCCGATATTATGCGCATAACTGGAAAAGTACTGTTCAACAATGGGCAGAAGAAAACGGCTATGCCTTTCAAAAAATCACACCAGATGGTGCGGAAGTTGATGATGAGGAAGAAATGAGTCCTGCTGAAGTACAGGAAATTGTAGAGAACTGGCGTGATCAGATTCTGGCAGCAATTACAGCACCGGGACATAAGCCTTATACACCATGGACGGAAGATAACGAAAAGCCTTATTATACTGATAAACCAGACTGGGATGCTTTTGGTGCTATGTTGTTGGTAGCCGCTTGCCATTCATACGAAGAACCTGTACCTGATAAAGTGGAGAAAGATTGGGACTTCATGGAGCATCCCATCATTGCCCGCCTTTCAGAAGACAAGGAACGAATATGGTCTTTGTTTCGAGGTGCAACATTATGGATTCCTATCTCAGATGCTTTTCTATTTCAAGCACCTTTGCCAACAGAAAATGTAGCTGCCATTGGTACTATGGGCGGCTTAAAAAAAGAGCTGGAACGATTGAATGCTCTAGCGTGGCAGGCTGATGAGAACACGATTCTAAGTTGGCTTGATACAGAGGGGTATCCAGTTGATGGTTCGATCGATTTGGATGGTCAATATAGCAAAGCGGATATTCCAGAATATACCCAGTATAGCACAGAATCACTTGCCAAGTTTGCCTTTTCTATGTTCTGGCAAGCAATACAGTTTGCGGAGAAGTATCAGGTACCCATTTTGCTAGATTATTGAAGATTCGTTTGGAGGTGGATAGGGTGGAACAAAAACGTCCGGTAGATATATTTCATGAAGCCTTAGACTACCTGTGGAATGGCCTTGATCTGGAAGAAAAGGGCTGGAAGCGTCTGAAAAAAGGCGACTTCAAAAAGAGGATGAAAAATGGACTGACATATCATATATGGTTTGATCGGAGTCGCTACAACTACATTGACTATGAAATCGGTCATGGAAATGTGGAGGTGGGTTTCACCTGTATCATAAAGCAGGGAGATGATTGGCTCTACTCTTTCAAAATAGAACCAACAACAGGCGGTTCGTTCTTTCGGATGCTGACAGAGGATCTGCGGCTGGACACTGGGCTACTGGACACCTTTCTGCCTCTGATCAAAGCCCACTACCTCGACTTTATTGACCACTTTGAAGTAGACCCCACAGAGGCATTACAGCTGGTCTGCGCTCCCTTCACTGAGGCGGAGGATTACAGCTGGTTCATCCATGTGCGAGAGCAGATGGTGGAACGGTATGGAATGGCTGAGCAGCTGGCAGAGTACCGCCGTCAGACGGAATTGCGTGGAACGCCGGAGCAAAAGGTGCGCCATTGGATGGGAAAACAAATCTTCTATTTCTCTCATGGCAGCGATGTGAACCATGCTTGGGCTGCAAGTCGTACCGTAGATAAATTGGATGCCATTGTAGAGCGTTTTATGATGGCAAAAAAACGATATGATACATGGAATGAAGAAGATGAGGCTGCTTATCAGCTTTATCTTCAGGAGCAGGATATAGAAAAACGAACCTATCGAACATGGTATTTGATTGCCAATCCTCGTAATTTACCGAAAGAGTTCGTTCAACAAGAGTTGGAGTTCCGTTTTAAGTTATTCTCTGAGAGAAAGAAGGAAAAGAAATGAGTGGAGAAGTTTTTCAGCAGAATTTAGATGATAAGAAAGGTTCTCGTCCTGGCGGTCCATTTATCATACAAATGTTATTCAAAGAACAGGTTGAAATGCCGAAGCAAGAACAAATATTGGACACTATGAAGCGTCATATTGGCGAAGTTGATTGCTTTTGCTGTGATGAAAAAATGGCGGGTGTTGCCACTTTGGAACATATAGCGGAGTTTCAAGATGGGAAATCTCCTGTGCAGCTTTTTGTCATGGGATGTTCCAGCTTTGAAGGCAAGAGCTTTGATGCGTTTTTGAAAAGTCAAATGTGGGACTGTCAAAATGACAGAGATCGTATTTTTGAGGAATGTCATTATCAGGTGATGGCAACGGATATGTTGGCAGGTGCATTGGCTGCTCAGGAACGAGCTGATTTGGATATGGATTTTACTGAGGCTCTTGCGGAACTGTTTCCAACATGCGAGGCTTTCTATTTTCAAAACAGTGGTAAATTGTTTTTGGCTGAAGATGTAAGAAATAATCAAATTTCTGGATATGACCGCTTCATTCGTTTTGGTGTCAATGTGCGTTTTTTCAATATAGAGGGAACGGAGGATATGCTCATTGATACAGTTGGCATGAATACATTGTATTTGCCAGATCTTCAGTATCATTTTCATGATGTAGATCCAAACTGGATTGTAAACCACGCATATAATGTTGCTTCCTATATTTTGGAAAATAATAATCCAATCCAAGATGGAGAAACGGTTGATGGTATGGTAAATGGAAGAATGAGCAGTCAAATACAGTGGAAATGCCAGTACGAGGAAGCCTTGATTCAACCTGTGAGGGAAGTTATAGATATCCATATGGGAAACCATGCTTCAGGTGGACGTTGAAATATGAAAGATATTGTATTTCTCTGATGGAGGTGATGTTTTGAACGGTAAAATTTTATTTTTTGATGAATGGAAAAATTTTAATGCTTCGTTAAACGAAGAAATAGAAAGTCGAAAATTAACCGAAAAGCAAAAAGAAGAATTTTATAAAAATGGTGAGTTTAATAAAAAATATGATGATTTTCTAGAAGAATTTTTGGGGACCATTACAGGTACCATAGCAAACTATATGAGTACATATCATATAGAGAAGAAACGAGAAAATGATAAAAACTATAACCATATGGAACAAATATGGGGAGAAGGATTTGATTTATATAGTTTTTATCTTGATAGAATATCAGAATTTAGAAATTCTCTATTAAATTATTTAGATCAGTACTATACGATTGATAATTCCACGAAAGGAATAGTAGTTTTTAAAGTGCTTACTTGCTTACAGGGGAGAGCTATACAAATTGGTAATGAAATACTTGTTTTATTGAGAAACGGATATGCAGATGGAGCATATGCTCGTTTTAGAACTATGTATGAAATATGTGTGCTTGCACATTTTATATCAGATCAAGGTGATGAATGTGCAAAGGCGTATATAGAATACAATGGAGATTGGTATGATTGGGCTGGGCATTTTATGTCTAAGTCCAAAAAACATTATACATTTAATGATATTGAAAAGGAATGTAAAGTCAATCTGCAGCCTTGGAAAGTCGAATATAAATTATCGAATAAATTAGTTCATGCTTCCTCTCAAGGAACATTCTCAAGATTATCGCTAGAAGGAGAGTTTGATGACATTCCTATAGGTCCAGTAGACTCTGGTATTGTTACTCCTGCAACCAACTCTTTAACTACATTATTTGAAATCAATAAAGTGTATTTTAGTATAATTCCAGATCCTATTGTGAATTTATGGATATTGGCACTTCAAAAAATAAAAAATGAGTGCTGTAATAAATTTAAGGAGTTGGAAAAACTTCATTTTCCAGACAAGAAATAATAAGATTATTTCAGTGCAGGGGAGAATATCCTCTGTACTTTTTTATGTAATATTCTTATTTTGCTTTTTGTTCCTTTTGCAGGTTATAATATAATCATAGAAGTATAAAAGAGGTGATAGCATGAGCGAAAAAACATATATCGCTATCGACTTAAAATCATACTATGCTTCCGTGGAATGTATGGAACGTGGACTAGACCCATTGACAACAAATCTTGTGGTGGCAGATGCCAGCAGAACGGATAAAACCATTTGCCTAGCTGTGTCACCTTCTCTTAAAGCAATGGGGATCAAAGGCAGACCAAGGCTTTTTGAGGTAGTGCAAAAGGTAAAGGAAATCAATTATGAACGTAAAGCCCGCTTGCAAAGTAAAGAATTCACAGGCTCCTCCTGTGATGCTGATGAATTAAAAGTAAATCCTGCTCTTGCGGTTGATTATATCGTAGCTTTGCCAAGAATGAGTTATTATATCAAGCAAAGTGCCTATATCTATAATATTTATATGCAGTTTGTTTCCCCTGAGGATATCCATGTTTATTCCATAGATGAGGTGTTTATGAATGTGACACCTTACTTGAAAACCTCTGGATTGACCGCCAAAGAATTTGCAATGGAAATCATTCTCGAGGTTTTGAAGAAAACTGGTATTACAGCTACGGTGGGTATTGGTCCAAATCTGTATTTAGCTAAAGTCGCTATGGATATAGGGGCGAAACACATACAGCCAGACGAAAATGGCGTGCGTATTGCGGAGCTTGATGAAATGTCATATCGTAGGCTATTGTGGGAACATAGACCACTCACAGATTTCTGGAGAGTTGGACGAGGCTATGCGAAGAAGCTGGAGGACAATGGTCTGTTTACCATGGGAGATATTGCAAGATGTTCCATAGGAAAAGATACAGATTATCATAATGAGGAGTTACTGTATAAACTCTTTGGCATCAATGCAGAATTATTGATTGATCATGCCTGGGGATGGGAGCCGTGTACCATTGCAGATATCAAGGCGTATAAACCGGAAAACAATAGTATGGGTTCTGGTCAAGTGCTACATTGTCCTTATCCAAATGAAAAGGCGAAAATCGTGCTGTTGGAAATGGCTGATCAGCTTTCTTTAGATTTGGTGGAAAAAGGTTTTGTGACGGATCAACTTGTTTTGACCATAGGTTATGACAGAGAAAATCTGAATGATACTGAAAAAATACGTTCTTATACTGGTAAGATTAAAATAGATCATTATGGTAGAGCAGTCCCACAGCATGCACAAGGTACAATTTCACTTGGTAAACCTACTTCTTCCAGCAAAAAGATCATTGATGCAGCAATAAGACTTTTTGAAAATATTACGGATGAAAAGCTTCTGATCCGAAGAATCAATATTGTAGCAAACCATGTGATTGCAGAAGAAGATACTCTAAATGGTCATACTTGTGAACAATTAGACCTCTTTACAGATTACTCTGAAAAGAAAAAATTAGAAGAAAAAGAAGCTGCTGATAGAGAAAAAGAGAAAAAACTACAACAGGCGTTGCTGTCTATTAAGCATAAGTTCGGGAAGAATGCTGTTTTGAAAGGTGTTAGCTTGGAAGAAGGTGCAACAGCAAAAGATAGAAATAATCAGATAGGAGGACATAAAGCATGAGTGGAAAATATGATGATATCATAGATTTGCCGCACCCAACTTCAAAAAAACATCCACGAATGTCAAGACAAAATCGTGCAGCACAATTTTCACCTTTTGCTGCACTAACGGGATATGATGCGGCAATTCAAGAAACAGAACGGAACACAGAGAAAAAAAGAATACTTAGTGAGGACGCCATTGCAGAAATCAATGAGAATTTACAGCTTATACAAGAGAAGAAAAATGAACATCCCTATGTGTATATTACCTACTTTGAAAAAGATATAAAAAAAGAGGGAGGAAAATATCAAACAATAATAGGTCAATATAAACATATAGATGAACGTAAAAATATTTTGATTACTATTGATGGAAATGAAATACCGATAGAAGATATTTCATCTATTTACTTATATGAAATAGATTGATGCATAAAAAAAGACTACTTTAAAAAGTGGTCTTTTTTTGTGCATCCAAATGACATATAGTAACATTTTTTGTCGAACAAAACATCCATCCAATCGAGCTGTTTTTACAATTTTTTTCTATATTATTCAGTATGATAAATACATAAAATGTTGGAAAAGGTCGTGATAGCTATAAGGATGCGATAAATTATGGAAGAACACACAAAAATGTAGGCGAATCTTGTGAATATATAAAGAATATTATCAATCCGAGCCTATTTTGTAAAAAAGAAAAATACGGTAACTTTTGTGCGAGAAAATCCATTCAACATCAAATATTTCATATTTTCAATTGTATATATAAAATAGCTATGTCAAAAAGCAAATCTCAGTCCGAGATTTGCTTTTTTTGTTGCGTAAAAAGGTGCCGATCACCACCAGCCTCTGACTTGAATTTGCCATGAAAAAACAAATTTGAATCGGAGGAATAACTATGAATAATGATGGAAAGAAATATTTTATAAAAATCAAAGGTGCATTGGTAGAAGTAACTGATGAAATATACATAGCTTATTATGAGATGGAACGCAAAGAAAAGTATATGGTAGAAAAAGATAAAGCCCATGGTCTTTTATACTATGATAGCTGGGACACTGAAGATACTAAAGGAATTGATTACATTATGGATAGTACAGTGAATGTTGAAGAAGAAGCCATAAGGACAGTAATAGCATCAGATATTTGGTCATATGTTGCTCAGATAGATGACAAATATCATATATGTGAAGGAATAGCAAAAGGAAATACGGAGATAGAAATTGCAAAGGCAGCGAATGTAACACAGCAAGCAATCCATAAACACAAAAAAAGGGTTTTGAATAGTTTAAAGAATATACTTGAAAAAAATTCTTAAGTTTGGTTGTTAAACAAAAATAAAATGAAAGCAATACAGCAGGTAACCGATAGAAATAAAAAAGGATTTTGAAAAAAATTAAAAAAATTGCACAAAATTTTCAAAATTGGTTGTTAAGGGGTATGTATTTTCGGCTTATAAGTGAGGGGTATTTTTCCTCCCTTCAGTTTTGCATTGAAAATGCCTACCCAAAAACAAAAATTAGAGCAATATAAAAGACAAACCAATAAACACAAAATAAGATTCTGAAAAAATCAAAAAAAATTGCACAAATTTTAAAAAATTGGTTGTTAAGGGGTATGTATTTTCGGCTTATAAGTGAGGGGTATTTTTCTTCCCTTCATTGCACATTGAAAAATACATACCCAGCAATATAAATACGTTACTCTGTTCTCCTGAAAAGGAAAGCAGTACCATACAGTACGCCATGACGATATATTACGACAGGACGTCACAAATATATGAGGAATTAGGTTCGATGGTCAGTAATAGATAATCCGAGCGATACAAACTGTATGAGAATGATACTTTGGCAGTATCAAATGCCACGACCGGAACAGAGTCACAATGATACTTCTGCCGAGTCCCAGACATCGCAAGGACGGCAGCCCGCATGACGGGGGAGGTGAAAAGCCTATGTGTGTAGCCAAGCACAGTTTATATTGTTGCCCAATACCGGGGAAGTAGTGTCAAATACGGTAAATTCAAGTCTGAACATTGTGCCGCTTTATATGCGGCACATGTTTATGGCTTTTCATCAGAGAAAGAGCGGTTCTTTGATGAAAGGTCATAAATAGGAAAATAGTTATTAAGGGGGGATTTATATGTCAAAAGATCAGATGCAAAATGAAATCAGATACCAGCTTTCTAAGGAGTTATTGACAAGAATGCTCTTTCGAAATCTGATCACAGAAGAAGAATATAATCAGATGAATAGTTTGAACCTGCAAACCTTCCAGCCGGCAGAAGCCAAAGTTTATGAAAAAAATAGTAGATGTGTCACTGAAAAGCAGGTATCCTTTGCTTGAAAAGAGGAGGGATACTATGGAAGTAAAACGGATAGATACTGCAGATGCGAAAATGAAGCAACAAAAGGTGAAAAACGTCTGTGCCTATTGCAGAGTCAGCACAAGTATTCCATACCAGAAAGGCTCTTATGAATCCCAGCTGGAGTATTACGAAAATATGATCCGAAGCAAAGCTGGCTGGAATTTCGTAGGCATCTATGCGGACTATGGTAAAAGCGGAACCAAAGAAAAAGGCAGAACGGATTTTATGCGTATGTTGGAAGACTGTGAAGCAGGAGAAATTGACATCATCTGTACAAAATCTATATCAAGATTCGCCAGAAACACGGTGCAATGCATACAGGTAGTGAGAAAGCTGAAAGAAATACATATTGATGTGTACTTTGAAAAAGAAAAAATCCATACACTCTCAGAAAAAAGTGAATTGCTGCTTTCTATTTATTCATCTGTGGCACAGGCGGAATCAGAAAGCATTTCCTCAAACCAGAAATGGAGTATACAAAAACGATTTCTAAATGGTACCTACATACTTCCAAATCCAGCATATGGCTACTATACCAATGAAAATGGAGTGTTGGAGCTGGATCAGAAGCAAGCAGCCGTAGTGAGATTTATATTTGATGAGTATTTGGATGGAAAAGGGGTATGGCGGATTGCCAAAAACCTGAATGAACAGAAGATACCAACAAAAACAGGAAAGGCGGCATGGATAGGCTGTTCCGTTTATATTATTCTGAAAAACAATGTCTATACAGGGGACCTGCTTCTACAGAAGACATATAGTGAAGATACCGTACCATTTGTTAGAAGAAAAAATCATGGAGAATACCGTCAGGTACTGATTAAAAATGACCATGAACCAATTATCACTCATGAGGAATATGAAATCGTTCAAAGAATGCTGAAACAAAAATCCAACAGAACAAAAGAAAATCAGGAAGAACAGTCAGAAGAAATATCTGAATTTAAGGGGAAAGTCATCTGCGGCATCTGCGGTTCCTCTTATAATCGTCAGGATAAAAAAGACAGAACAGGTAAAAGCAACATCACTTGGAGCTGTGCCAGACGCATACAAACAAAAGACTTGTGTGAAAATGATATCGTTAAGGAAAGCCAGTTGAAACAAGCCTTTGTCATCATGTGGAATAAGCTGTCAAACCAATGCGATGAGATATTGGTACCACTGATGAACGAGTTGAAACAGTTTAAGACAACACCCATGTTTCAAGAGAAGCTGGAACGATTGGAAAAACAAATACAGGAACAAAAAAAGCAGAGGGAGATTCTTAACCACTTAGCAAGTGAGGAAATAATCGACTCTGCTTTTTATATGGAACAGCAAAGTGTCATTGATAAAAGACTGACGGAATGCCAAAGGGCAAAGGAACAGTGTCTTCAAAAATACAGGCAGAGAAAAGAATTGACACAAACTAAAGAACTGATCAAGCAACTCAAAAAAGGACCGCAGTATCTGGAATTATACGACAAAACATTATTCCAAGTCATAGTCAAACAAATCATAGTCAACCCAAATGAACTTGTATTTGTACTGAAAAATGGGTTACAGCTGACAGAAAGAAGGGAGAGAGTATGAATGGGAAAATTACAGTTTATGGTTATCAATTTATAGATGGGATGCTGCAAGCAGACGAGGAACAAAGCAGAATGGTGCAGGAGATTTTCAAAGTATACAATAGTGGTATTCCGGTGTCCAGATTGAAAGATCTTATCGAAGGACTAGAAATCAACCGAGTTAGACTCAGCGATATGCTTAGTGATAGAAGGTATCTGGGAAACAAGAACTTTCCACAGATCATTGATCAGGAATTGTTTGAAGCCGTTCAGCAAAGAAAAAAAGAACGACTAAAAGCAATTGGTAAGGAACAGCCATATGTTTATCATAAAGAACAGTTTTTGCTGGGAGATAAAATGAAATGTGGTGAATGCGGCAGTACTTATCACTGCTATAAGCATGGAGAGTTGCGGAGATGGGACTGCAGCAAACGTCTGATAAAAGGCAGAGTGAACTGCCGTAACCAGCATATACAGGAAGAACAAATCAAAGAATTATTCATGAAGACAGTGTACAAAATGGGACAGCATCCGGATATGATCCGTAAAATTACAGTTTATAGAGCCAAAAGAAATAACCGACTTGAGGCGGTGGAACGTGAAATAGAGCTTCTGAAAAATGACAGCGATCATAACATAGATGAATTGCTGAAGCTGATATACAAAAGAGCATCATTGAAGTACGAAGATGCAGATGATGGTGGAGCAGCATACTACACACAGAAAATAGAAGACTTGATTCAGCAGCACAAAGAGCAGTCGGAAGAAAAAACATTCGATAAAGATTTATTTAATGCCATCATCGAAGCCATTACCATACACAAAGACGGCAGAGTGGTATTCACACTGAAAAATGGAGCGACGATGACCGAAACATTATGATACAGAAAGGGTGTGTATTATGAGTATTACATATGAACGAAAAGTCCAAGTCATTCCGCCGAAGGTCAATATTAATACATCGAAGAAACAGGAAGTAAAACGAATGAATGTTGCCGCATACTGCAGAGTCAGTACCGCCCAGGAGGACCAGGAAACCAGCTATGAAGCACAGGTGGTATACTTCACCAAGCTGATTACAGAAAACCCCAGTTGGCAGTTAGCAGGGATTTATGCGGATGACGGTATTTCTGGAACGGATATGAAAAAAAGGGATAACTTCAATGCCATGATGGAAAGGTGCCTGCAAAAGGATGGTGATATTGATCTGATACTGACAAAATCTATATCAAGATTTGCCCGAAATACGGTTGACTGCCTGTCCTGTATCCGAAAGCTGAAAGAACGAAATATCGCTATCTACTTTGAGAAAGAGCATATCAATACATTGGAATCTACAGGGGAATTGCTGATCACCATACTTAGCAGCCAGGCACAGGAAGAAAGCAGAAATATCAGCGAAAACGTGAAATGGGGCTTAAAACGAAAATATGAAAAAGGAGAAATGCTGGTCAGAAGAATGTTTGGATATAGCAAAGGCACAGATGGACAGCTATATATTATCCCAGAAGAAGCAGAAACCGTCCGCTTGATTTACGGAAAATATCTGGAAGGGGAGAGCCTGAACGGTATTGCCCGTTTATTACAAGAAAAGGGTATTAAAACCATCAGGGGCAATATAGAATGGAATGTTAGTTCAATCCGAGCAATCCTAATAAATGAAAAGTACATCGGTGATGCTATGGCTCAAAAGACATTCACAACAGATTATCTTACCAAGACACGAAAAGAGAATAAAGGAGAACTTCAAAAGTATTATGTGGAAAATGCCCATGAAGCGATTATACCAAGAGAAGTGTTCTATAAAGTCCAAGAAGAACTGCATCAACGTGCAAATATATATAAGAAATCCAGCAAACAGAAAACAGAATCAAAGGGCAAGCATAGTGGAAAATACGCCTTATCCAAGATTACCATTTGCAAAGAATGCGGTTGTGAGTACCGCAGACAAATCTGGTCTAAGTATGGAGAAAAGAAAGCAGTATGGAGATGCGAAAACAGGCTGAGAAATGGGATAAGATACTGCAAGGAATCTCCGACTATAGAGGAAAATGTATTACATAGAGCAGTATTACATGCCATCAATCAAGTGCTGGAAAACAAGGGCGACTTCGTCCAGACATTCAGAAAAAATGTAGTCACAGCCTTGACGCATGACACAAAGTATTCAGAATATGCCAAAGAAAAGAAAAAACTGCAAAAAGCTATGGCAGAGATGATACAGCAGCAAGCCCAGCAGAATGGCGATAAAAGCTTCTTTGAGGAACGCTATCAGGCGATTACAGCACAAATAGAAGCACTGGAAATGAAGCAAATCAAAGAAGCCAGCAGAGGCGAGAAGGGCAGAAAAATGGAAGATATCGAGAATTTTCTGGATAAAACAAACTGTGTGCTGACAGAATACGATGATAAACTGGTGCGCCAGCTGATTCAGAATATCAATGTGGTCAATGCCACAAAGATAGAGGTGGTATTTAAGTCAGGAATTACAGTTTGGGAAATGCTTCCAGAATATTAAATGCATAATGATGGAGAGGGAAAGTTGGTGATTGTTTATAAGATGGAAACAACCACCAACAATAGCACAAAGTTTTTTGATTTTATATCAGACGATGTGGTAAAATAATAAATATAGTTAAGATAAATTGTATTTATGGTATATATAACTTATATCATTCAACATTTTATTTATATAGAAGGAACTATTTTAGGTGAGAAGTAATTATGAAAAAGAGAAATGAGGTATCATATGCCAAAAAAACCAATAAAAGAAAAGATCTATGCCAAAGGCGTTGAGATTGGAATTTATACTACGGATTTTCAAAATGAATTTATTTCTTTGACGGATATTGCCAGATATAAAAGTGATGAACCGAATGATGTGATTAGAAATTGGATGAGAAATCGTGATACCATAGAATTTTTGGGCTTGTGGGAAAGTCTTCATAATCCAAATTTTAAACCCGTCGAATTCGATGGGTTTAGAAATCAGGCAGGGCTAAATGCTTTTACGATGTCACCTACAAAATGGATTTCGGGAGTAAATGCTATTGGTATTGTATCAAAGTCAGGACGATGGGGTGGGACATTCGCACATTCGGATATTGCTTTTGAGTTTGCTTCATGGATTTCTGCCGAATTCAAACTTTATATTATCAAGGATTATAAGCGCCTGAAGTCAGATGAAAACAGCCGTTTATCTCTAAATTGGAACTTGAATCGAGAGGTGGCAAAGTTGAATTACCGCATTCATACCGATGCGATCAAGCAAAACTTAATTCCGCCTGAATTAACACAGGAACAGATTGTCTATACATATGCGAATGAAGCAGATTTATTGAATGTAGCTTTATTTGGTCAGACAGCGAAGCAGTGGAGAGATGCTAATCCAGGGAAGAAGGGAAATATGAGGGATGAGGCAACAATTCAGCAACTTTTGGTATTGGCGAATATGGAAAGCTATAATGCAATTTTAATCGAACAGGGAAAGACACAATCGGAAAGATTGGTTCTTTTGCATGATTTAGCGATAAAACAGCTTGAAACAATAGAATCTTTGAGTGTGCAGCATTTACCTCAAATTCAAGGCGATGACAAATTAATATAAACTTCAGTTAGATGGGATATTTCCGTTTATAGTAAACGGCAAAAAAAGACTGAACTGGCAAGAGAAAATAATTATTTTGGATTTTTTTATTTCTGCTATTTTAAGAGAAACAGAAAGCAATACTTTTTACTAAATTATGATACAGCGGCTTATGTTGATATGGGGGAGAGTATTTTGGTAGTATGTAAAAATCAAAGATTATAAAATATAACTTAATCTTTGTTTGGGTGCAGTATAAAGATGGCAATTATTTTCTTGATTAAGATTTTTTCCTTATGCTGAGCATTTTCTCTTTGTAGTTTCTGTATCTGTTTAGCTGTTAATATGTCATCATTAGATGTTTGAAGAGTGAACTTATCAGAACTTAACCTAATATTATATATACACTTAAGACTATATAAAAATGCAGTTTACATTAAAATTAGAAATATATGAATAAGATTACTTATGGGAGGATAAAATAAATGGAAAATTCCTTACAGAAAGAGATTGATTTAATGGCTAAGTCAATAAAAACAGATAACTATCCAATGTCTATAGGGGAATTGGCAAATCTTTATCTAGATGGAGACTTGCAAATAAATCCCATCTATCAAAGAATGTTTCGATGGGATATAACACAACAGTCTGCGTTGATAGAATCAATTCTATTAAATATTCCGATTCCCCCTGTCTATGTATATCAAAATGAAAAGGGAAAATGGAATTTAATTGATGGTCAGCAAAGATTGTCAACTATTTTCAAATTTATGGGTATCTTAAAAAACGAATCAGAGGATGGGTCAATAGAGGAGGTTGAGGTTGAACCTTTGACTTGTACAAAATTTTTACCATCATTAGAAGGAAAATATTGGGATAATGAAGATGAAAATGTTTCATTAACTGATGCACAACGTAGATATATAAAAAGATCAAAGATCCTTATTATAATTATTGATAAAAGTAGTGATGAGTTTGCTCAGTATGAGATGTTTCAGCGTTTGAATACTGGTGGAAGTCATTTGAGTCCTCAGGAAATTCGTAACTGTATTATAGTAATGAAAAATGAAGAAATTTATAAAAAGTTCCGTGATATGAGCAAATATACTAATTTTATAAATTCAGTTCCCATATCAGAAAAAGACTCGGAAGAACAGGGTTATTTAGAATTTGTAGTAAAATTTTTTGTTCTTAGGTATTCAAAGTTTGATGTAAGTGATTCTGAAAATTATAATAATTTTTTAACTGATGAAATTCTGGAGTTAATAAATAAAAATAATATCGATTTTGAAGAAGAAAAAGACATATTTCAAAAGACATTTGATTTATTATACGAAGTAATGGATGAAAATGCCTTTAAGAAATATGATAAAGAAAAAAATAAGAGTTATGGACCTGTTTTGGTGGGAGCGTATGAAGCGATAATTCCTGGATTGACAGCTAATATTGATTATTATCAAAAAAATACAGAGGAACTTAGTAAGGTAATAAAACAAGTATATAGTTCTGATGGGTATTTAGCTGCGATCAAAAGAGGGGTTAGACCAGTTGGAAGGATTAAAAGGCTAGCAGAATTTAGCAAGGAGATATTTTTACGTGGCGAGTAATATTAAAATTAAAACGGTTGAACAGTTAGAAGAACTTTTAGTACAAGATCTTGCTTGGAGGAAAAAAGAAATGATTTCATTGAAAATTTTAGTTGAAAAAGATAAAGTAAATGAACCCATTTTGCTTAGAGCGGGAATTGCATTGTTATGTGCACATTTTGAAGGATTTATAAAACGAGCGTCAAACTGTTATGTAGGATATGTTTCGCAACAAAAAAAATCATATAGTGAGTTAAAAGAAAATTTTACTGCACTAAAGATGGAAAAAGAGTTTAAGTCTTGTGCGAAATCGGATAAACATAGTGTGCATAAAAAGTTATTGATCTTGCACAAGGAGCTTTTAACAAAAAGATTTATGGAGAAATATGATGAAAACAATCCTTTTATTTCCACTCATTCAAATCCGAGTTCTGCAGAGCTAGAAGAAATTTTAGAGACGATTGGTATTGAATCCGACATATTTGAGACTAAAGCTACATATATAGATAGTTCATTGCTAGAAAAGCGTCACAAAGTTGTTCATGGAGAACGTTCTGATTTGGACAAACAAGATTTTTTAATAACTTTTAAAATTATCATTGATTTAGTTGAGGAGTATAAAACTTTATTAGTCGATGCTGCTGATAATAAAAAATATATGAGAGGTGGAGTTCATGGGGAATAATTGTCAAGTGCCTACTCCACAAAAATATGCCAATGAACTTTTGGATTGCATTGGATATACTCATGATTTGTATGATAAGTCAGTATTGGAAAATTCTTGCGGAGAAGGCAATATATTGAAAGAAATAGTCAGAAGATATATAACAAGTGCACTAGAAGATGGATATAGTAACGAGCAGATAATCATAGGGTTAGAAAATCATATTACAGGATATGACATTGATCATAAGTGTATAACTAAATGCATTGATACGTTAAATGCAGTTGCGAAGGAATATGGATTAGCCGGTATTCAATGGAATATATGTAAGCAAGATTATTTAAAGTGTAAGAAAAATAGTTTTCATTTTATTATTGGAAATCCACCTTATATTACATACCATGATTTGTCTACAGAACATAGAATTTTTTTAAAAGAGAATTTTGAAACGTGCAAAGAAGGTCGTTTTGACTATTGCTATGCATTCATAGAAGCAGGTTTAAGGGATCTTGCTGATGATGGAAAGCTAGCTTATCTAATTCCATATAGTGTGATACGAAATAAACATGCTGAAAAAGTAAGGATGTTGATTAAAGAATACCTTAAAGGAATTATTGATTATAAAGGAATACAACTTTTTCCTAAAATACTTACTTCTTCTATTATTATTATGTGTAATAAAGAAAATAATGATGATATATATTATTGGAGTAAGAAAGATGGAGTACAAAAAAACTTATCAAAAGAATCATTAATTGGTAAATGGATTTTTGAAAAAGAACAAGAAGAAAGTTTGCGACGCTTTGGTGATTATTTTAAAGTTTCAAATAGTGTTGCAACGTTGTATAATGATGCTTTTGTGTTTGAAGCTAAAGAAGAGGATGATTTATTTTTTTATCTTCAAGACGGAAAAATCGAGAAAGATTTAGTTTTTGATGCGGTTAGTGTTAAAAGTGAGAAAAAATATCAAAAAAGTGAGAAGCGTGATAAAATAATTTTCCCTTATAAAATAATAGGTAAAAAAATTTTTTCTTATTCTGAAAAAGAATTTAAACAAACATTTCCCGAATGCTATGCTTATCTGCTAAAAAACAAGGATAAACTTCTAAAGCGCAAATCTAGCGAAGGGGTACAATGGTTTGAATATGGTCGAGTTCAAGCAATTAATAGTATTTTTGTGGAAAAACTTATTATGTCAGTAGTTATTACAAATAATGTAAATGTTTATAATGCTGGAATTGATACTATTCCGTATGCTGGAGTATTTATTCGAACTTTAGATGAGTATAAAAGTGGTTTAAATGAGGCCAAAGAAATACTTCAAAGTAAATCATTTTATGAATATATTAAAAAATGCGGAACACCAACGACAACATCTTCATACCGAATATCTGTTACTGATATAGAAAATTACTATTTTTAATGCTACAAAATAAAATGATGTTGCTATTAAGTGATTTTATAGTGGGGGTAGGCAATAAAAATTAATCTAAAAAATAATATATAGCTTGTATAAACCAAGTATTATTTCTTTAGCATAAATCTATTTTATATAGTTTATTGTTAAATGGAGAAAGATGCAATATTAAAAGGATAATATCAATACACAACGAAAAGAAAAAAATCTGGAATGGCAGTAGCAAATAACTATTCCAGATTTTTTTGTTTCCGCTATTTTAGAGAAACAAGAAGCAACACTCTTTTGAAAAACACCCCTACACCAAGGCACAACCAGCTTCATTAGGCATACTTTTTGTTCAGTCATGATGGGATGAGTGATCAAAATAGATGACATAGCCGTAAAGCCAGTAAAATCAAGGCTCCCAGCGGTTTTTGAGGGCGATTTTCAAAGCCCCAAAAATTCCAATTTTATAGATGACATAGCGTTTTTGAAGTTAAAAAACGATTTTCGGGCAGTGAGATAAAAAAAATCTCACTGCTTTTTTCAGTTTTCAGAACTTAACGAAAAAGCGATTTTCAAAATTACAACCCTTTTTTGAAAAAAATTTAAAAAAGTTCTTGAAAAGTGTAAAAATTATGATGAAAAATATCGCAAAAGTATAAAAAATAAATTTGTATAAGCAAACTGAATATTAAACGATGGAAAAGATATTTGAATTAAGGCAGTGGATGAAAAAAACATCACACTGCCTTTTTTGTTCCCTTAATTCGACAAAATGGGGTTTTTCAAAATTACAACCCTTTTTTGAAAAAAATTAAAAAATTTTTTAAGGAGGTGAGAACCATGAAGGAAGATGTCATAAAAGTATTAAAAGTAAAGCCACATGAACATCCTGAAGTCTATATGCTGAAAAATACATTGGAAGCTATGCAAGAAGCAGTTGGAGGATATATTGACATCTTAGGATTAGATGACAATGTATGTATCTTATTAAATGATGAGGGGAAATTGATTGGCTTAGAAGGCAACAGGAGAATTGGCAGCGATATCATCGTTGGCGATTTTTTTGTTTGCGGCAGTGATGAGGAAGGTAACCTGACATCATTGAGTGAGGAGGAGTTGGATAAATACACAAATTTTTTTTATGAGCCACAGGAGTTTACAAAAGAAGAAATAGAAGAAACAGCAGTAATTGAATTTTACACATTTGAATGAAAAAGGAGGAGTTGCAGTTATGAAAAATATGAAGATGGAACCAATCGAAAAAAAGTTTATTTTTAGAACCCCAGGTGATCCTATTGAAATCACAGATGAAATGCTGGAGAATGCAGAGATCAATCCTAATGAATTGGTAGATATCATTCTTCAAAAGGGATGTATCATTATAAAGCCAACAAGTGTGCTTGGCAGATTACCAGAGGATCTGCTTTTGCTTTATGAAGAACTTGGATTTTCGAGAGAAATGGTGGAGTGTGTTTTTACAAAATATGCTGAAGAAGCAGGAGGATTCGATGCTTTGGTTGAACAAATCAAAAAAGAAAAAAATGTGGCATTGTGGTAAGGTGAGAAAATGCGAAAAATAACAGACTTAAGAGGAATCAAAGATACCGCCAAAGTATTCCTGCACATGAATATAGAAGAAACAAAGTTTTCGCCGTTGGTCATCAAGCATCCGTTTACAGATTCAGCGATGGTTTGTCTGTCGCAGACTGACGGCGAAATTGCTTTTGCCAATATTATGGAAGACACAAAGGCATTTACCATATGGAAAGAACAAGTGGAAAAGCAGATTGATACTGCGGAAGATGTGTTTGGGGTATACCACCAAGTACCGGAAAGAAATCCGGCGGCAAAGCCGTTTTTGCGAAGCAAAAATACTGACCAAATGACAAAATCTTATCTGCTTGCTTTTTTAAAATATACGGAATCATACTTATCCAGAGAGGATTTTTCCAAAATGCTTGCAGACATCTGGATTCGGACAGAAGCACCTAATCTTGATCCCAACTTCAAGCAGAAAGAACTGCTGGATCTGTTCCGTAAATCAAAACAGGAGGAGATGATGACAGAAGATGAAATAGAAACACTGCGAAGCCTGCCGGAAACAGTATCGGTTTATCGAGGCGTGACTTCATATAATGCAGGCAAGGTCAAAGCCTTGTCCTGGACACTGGATCAAAAGGTTGCCCAATGGTTTGCCAATCGATTTGGAGAAAACGGTACTGTTTATGAGGCGGAAATTTCAAAGGAACATATTTTAGCGTTATTTAAAGGAAGAAATGAGTGGGAGGTGATTGTGGAACCAGATCACTTGCTTCAGTTATCAGAAGCTTTGGAAGAAAATATGGAAGAACCACAGTTATAAAAACGTGATGGCGGGAACATGAACATTCATGTTCTTTTTTTATGTCAGAAAGGAGAAGGAAATGAAAAGAAAGTATCCCCAGAAGAATAAACAGCGACCAGCGAAAAAACTTCCGCCGGAGAGCAGAGTCCAACCTCATAAAAAAGTAAAGTATCACAGACGCTCTGATCAGATTTACGGGAGGTAATCCATATGGAAAAAGCATCCCATAAAGCCAATGCACAGTGTGCCGAAGACATCGGAAAAGCCATCAACAGTCATTTCGATGGTTTTCATTACCATACAGGCTTTGAGAAAGAACTTATCGAAATCTATGGCATGGAGCGAGTCAAATATGTTGTTGCTTATAACATCCAGCAAAAGCTTCACGATGGAAGGATCAGCAAAGAGAATAAGGCCTGGGCATTGCAGAGCCAAATGAACCAAGGCGAAGACAACCCCAAACCGGAATATACGATCCATACCCACAGCGGCTTGTTGGATTTATTTGCCAA
Source organism: Anaerotignum lactatifermentans (assembly GCF_014982935.1). Taxonomy (NCBI): domain Bacteria; kingdom Bacillati; phylum Bacillota; class Clostridia; order Lachnospirales; family Anaerotignaceae; genus Anaerotignum; species Anaerotignum lactatifermentans. Next base: position 73,395 of record NZ_JADCKK010000008.1, read on the forward strand.
CAGTATTCGAGAACAACAGCTTACCCATGAAGCAGAAGAAAGCATGAAAGACTAACTATTAAAAGTCAAGTCTAAAATAAAAGTTTTGGATGAATTGCAGAAATGCACTTCAGATATATTTGTACCTTGAAAATTGCATGACGAACAGAGTGTCATTGCCGGCACTCTGAAAGG
>NZ_JADCKK010000080.1:0-9400 GCF_014982935.1 Anaerotignum lactatifermentans
TAATAACCATCGAATCAAAGCAAAGTTAAAGGGCTTGCCACCTGCAATTTACAGACAACAAGCCCTTCTGGCTTCTTAAACAATTTTAATTTGAAAATATTGTCTAACTTTTTGGGTTCAGTTCATACAAAGGCTTCCAGCTTTTTTATTTTTACAATATGCTTTTTCTGGAGACAATCGTCATTGTTTCCATGAAGAACTTAAAAAACTGTGCTTTCTCAAAGGAAATTTACTTAGTATCTTTTTTCATGTTCAATCTTCGTAATCATCTGCACAATCACATAAAGATTCATACCACATGTCATAGTCTTCATCACTTTCCAGTTCTTCAACATATTCTGTTTTCTCAGAAGGGGAAATTTCGTATACAGACCAGCCATACTTCGCATCAAAATAATCTGCAAATTCAGCCCATTCGCCTTCTGTGTCCACATCAAAATTTGCTAAAAAAGATTTTAAAGTGCATTCCTCAAATGGGAGACCTTCTGCAAACAGAGCATGATAAAAATCATATGCAGTATCAAAATCATCATCATATGTAGTTGAAAAATCAATCGGTTGGATATGCTTTTTCGCCCATTTTCCTAATTGTTCTGCTTGTTCGCTTTCGGTGTCATCTAAAAATGCTGCAAATAAGTTGACCATTTCGTCAAAATTTTCAACACCATAATCGTTCCAAACTTCAAATGATTTTTCTTCTGGCATCATATAGATTCCTCCTTTTGGTCACTGCTGTTTTTGCTAGGATTGCTTTATAAATTGTTTAAGAGCATTATGAGCAAAGATCATTCAAATTGTGATGGCTGCAATTAACGAAAAAATCAATCTGGAAAGTAAATAAGCTGTAAAACGAAAAAATATCTGTTTTACAGCTTATTACCAGATTTTATTTTAATATCTTAATATGCTCTGCCCCAGTAAACCATGTGTTTTGCAGGTTTGCCGCAGCATACGCAAACGGTATCGATTTCTTCCTGTTCGAAAGGAATACATCTGCTGGTTGCAGCTGTTTTTTCTTTGATGGCATCTTCACATGCCTGATCGCCGCACCACATAGCTTTGATGAAACCGGGTGTTTCGTTGATTTCTTTTTCAAATTCTTCCATGTTGTGTGCAACGTATGTTTTGGAATCACGGCGTTCTGTTGCTTTCTGCAGCAGGTTTGCCTGAATGTCTTTCAGCATTTCAGGGATTTTTGTTTCCAGTTCATCCAGAGAAACAATGATTTTTTCGCCTGTGTCACGTCTTGCCAGAACAGCCTGGTTCTTTTCCATATCCTTAGGACCGATTTCCAGACGCAGAGGCACGCCTTTCATTTCGTATTCGCTGAATTTCCAGCCTGCGGATTTGTCGGAGTCGTCCAGTTTGATACGGCAGATGGAAGAAAGTCTATCTTTCAGTTCGCCAGCTTTTTCCAGTACGCCTTCTTTGTGCTGTGCGATGGGGATGATAACAACCTGTGTAGGTGCGATCATAGGAGGCAGTACCAGACCGCTGTTGTCACCGTGTACCATGATGATGGCACCAATCAGTCTGGTGGTCATGCCCCAGCTGGTCTGGTGAACATACTGCAGTTTGTTGTCTTTGTCTGTGTACTGGATGCCAAATGCTTTTGCGAAACCATCGCCGAAGTTATGGCTGGTACCAGACTGCAGTGCTTTACCGTCGTGCATCAAGCTTTCGATGGTGAATGTGTGTGCAGCACCTGCGAAACGTTCTTTTTCTGTTTTTTCGCCTTTGATAACAGGGATAGCCAGTACGTCACGGCAGAAATCAGCATATACATTCAGCATTTTCAGAGTTTCTTCCTGTGCTTCTTCTGCTGTAGCGTGAGCTGTGTGACCTTCCTGCCACAAGAATTCCATGGTACGCAGGAAAGGACGTGTGGTTTTTTCCCAACGTACAACGGAGCACCACTGGTTGTACAGTTTCGGCAGGTCACGGTAGGACTGGATAATGTTTGCATAGTGTTCGCAGAACAGTGTTTCGGAAGTAGGGCGAACGCAGATACGTTCTTCCAGTTTTTTGTCGCCGCCATGAGTTACCCAAGCAACTTCCGGTGCGAAGCCTTCTACATGGTCTTTTTCTTTCTGCAGCAGGCTTTCGGGGATGAACATGGGCATGTATACGTTTTCATGACCTGTTGCTTTGAAGCGTTCATCCAGCTGTTTCTGGATCAGTTCCCAGATTGCGTAGCCATAAGGACGGATGATCATGCAGCCTTTCAGAGAAGAATATTCTGTCAGGTCAGCTTTTTTTACAACGTCCGTATACCACTGGGGGAAATCCAGCTCCATATCGGTGATGGATTCTACAAATTTCTTTTCTTTTGCCATTGGTGTTTCCTCCTCTATAAAAATCTTTCTGTTTTTTCGGATACCAGAGGGACATTTTTCCATAAAAAAAGCCTTCGTCCCCACACAAAGGGACCAAGGTATCATTGGCGGTGCCACCCTCCTTGACAGCGCGTATTGCTGTCCTCTCGAAATCCGTTAACGCCGGAATACGCCGCATTTTCCCTGCGGAGCTTTCGGGGCAGGTTCCAAAAGGTTTGCCAAGGCTCGCATCAACCGCCTGTTTTCTGAAGACAAAGGGCTTTTGTACTATTCCCGGTCATAGCCGATATCAGCTATTATGATAAACCGAAATGCCTTGTGCTGTCAAGGAAAACCGACGGAAAAACGTAAGAATTTTGTGATGACGATGTAGCGCAAATGTGCTAACATAAAAACAGGGACATGATGTAGTAAAAACGGAAAAGGGGGATTTGTATGAAAGGGTTTGCTTTATGTTTAGCGGCTGTATTTTTGATGGGAAATACTGCCTTTGCAGCGGAAAAAACAGAAAAAATAGCAGTGCCTGTCCATCAAACTGTAGTTTGGGATGGCACCGAAACCAAAATGCCAGGCTACAACATTGATGGGTATACCTATTTTCGTCTGCGGGATATGGCAAAAATGGTGTCTGCCTATGCCACAAATGAAATGCACTATTTTGATTTACAGTATCAGAAGGAAACAAACAGTATTACGATTGTAAGAAAGAAAGAGAAGTATCAGTATGTTGCTGAGAATAAAACTTTCGATGTAGGAACAGAGAATAAAAAGGCGTATGCCTCATCTGCGTCTGTTTTGCTAAATGATTTAGATGTCACAAAAATTGGATTGGTGGAAGATGGTTATGTCATTGATGGATATACTTTTTATAAACTGAGAGATATCACCCGTTTGCTGGGGATGGATGTAGGTTGGTGTGAAGAAGAAAAAGTGACAGAAGTTCTTTCTCAGCCGAAAAAAGTGTATAGTAATGACCCAACTCTTTATCGAAAACCTGTCATCTATCTTTACCCTGAAAAAACTATGGATGTTTCTGTAAAATTGGACTATGCCGGAGATTTGACAGTCACCTATCCCACTTATGACGGTGGCTGGCAGGTAACGGCACAGCCCGATGGCACATTAACCAACCATGCCGACGGGCTGGAATATTCCTATCTGTTCTGGGAAGGCAATGGACAGCTGGAGGTGGATTTCTCAGAAGGATTTGTGGTAAAAGGGGAAGATACGGCGGCATTTTTGCAGAAAACCCTTTCTGATATGGGATTGACACCAAAAGAATACAATGACTTTATTGTTTACTGGCTGCCTTTTATGCAGGAAAATGCCTATAATTTGATTTCTTTCCAACAGGAAAACTACACAGAGCAGGCAAAACTGGATATTCAGCCTGCACCTGACAGCGTCCTGCGGGTGTTTATGGCATTCCGTTCTCTGGAAAAACCTATTGAAGTGAAACCACAAGAATTTCAGCCTTTTGAACGAAATGGTTTCACAGTTGTGGAATGGGGCGGTACAGAAGTCAAGTAAGTTTGGACAGCAGCACGACATTTGGTCGTTGCTGCTGTTTTTTGTGCTGATTTTCATTTTTCTGGAAAAAAGCATTGACTCTCACATGATGGAATGGTCTATGCTGTATTTGTGCACAGAAAGAAACAGAAAGGTGGTACGGTACCATGTTAAAAATCGGTGAATTTTCAAAATTGTCCAGAATCAGTATTCGTATGCTGCGCCATTATGATGAAGCAGGCATATTAAAACCTCAAAGCGTAGATTCTGTTACAGGCTATCGTTTTTATGGGGAACAGCAGCTGCTGCACGCCTGTAAAATCCAAACTTTGCGTCAGATGGGGTTTGGTGTCAATGCCATTGGTGAGATTTTAAGTCATTATCATGACATAGATGCGCAGGAAGCATATTTGCAGGCACAGAAGGAGTACTTACTGCAAAAACAGGAAATTTTGAAAGGGCAGCTTCGTTTGCTGGACAGTACTATGGAATGGTTTCGAAAGGGTGGTATCAATATGGGTTATGAAGTAACTTTGAAAACATTGCCAAAACATTATGTGATTTCCGTGAGAGATGTGATTCCTTCTTACAGTGTGGAAGGATTGCTATGGGAGACGCTGCATAGAGAAATGCAGACACAGAATATTCCACAAAATCAATCAGCTATGCATATGACAGTGTTCTATGATGGGGAATATCGGGAAAGTGATGTGGATATTGCGGTGCAAATGACAACCCCTTCTCTTATGAATGTAAAACTTCCATTGCGGTCAGAAGAATTGCCGGAAGTAACTTATGCAGGGGTTGTTTTCCGTGGACCTTATGAACAAATTACACAGGTAACAATGGCAATTGCGAACTGGGTAGCAGAGCATGGTTATGACTGGGACGGCAACTATTTTATGATTTATCATGTCAGTCCGGCAGAAACAGAGAATCCGGCAGAATATGTAACGGAATTCTGCTGCCCTGTGAAGAAAAAGAAATAAAAAGTTGTATATACACATGTCAAATCATTCTATCCTTTTTGGTTGAAACCCATTTTTTACCGTGGTACAATAGTACAGAATCCTATTATTTTTGAACCGAAAGGACGGAATACGACATGAAAAAATTACTGGTTGTTATTGATATGCAGAATGATTTCATTGATGGCGCGCTGGGTACAAAAGAAGCGGAAGCCATTGTGGACAATGTAGTGGCAAAGATTCAGAAATATCCCAAGGATTGCATCTATGCCACCAGAGATACCCATACAGCCGATTATCTGGAAACACAGGAAGGAAAATTCCTGCCCGTTGTTCATTGTGTGGAAGGCACAAAAGGCTGGGAGATCAATGAAAAAGTGGCAAAGGCGCTGGAAGGTGCAGTCATCGTGAACAAAGGCACATTCGGCTCTTCTGAACTGGCGGATATGCTGTACTTTGAAACCATTGGACAGGATGAAGTGGAAATTGAACTCATCGGTCTTTGCACAGACATTTGCGTGGTATCCAATGCCATTTTGATTAAAACAAAACTGCCGGAAGCAAAAGTAACCGTAGACCCTTCCTGCTGTGCAGGGGTTACACCGGAAAGCCATAACGCTGCATTGCAGACCATGAAAATGTGTCAGTGTGTAGTAGAGTGAGGTGAAGGGCATGAGAGATGAAAGACTGGAAAAGCTGGCAGAAGTGCTGGTAAATTATTCTACCAATGTAAAAGCAGGAGATAAGGTTGCCATTTCCGCTGAGGACTGTGCACTGCCTTTTATCAAAGCAGTAGCACGGGCAGCAGTGGCGAAGGGGGCTTTAGTAGAGTATTATGTGGATATTCCTGATGTAGATGCTACCATACTGAAAAATGGCACAGCAGAGCAGTACGCACGCCCCAATATCCGTTTTGGCGCCTGTGCCTCCTCTGATGTCTGGATTAGCGCATGGGGCAGTGAAAATACCAAAACCATGCAGTCTATCCCTGCAGAACGACTGAAAGAACGCAGACTTGCCAATAAGGATAACCGGAAGATTTACTCCGACCGTATGGGCACAGGAGAACTGCGCTGGTGCGGTACCCAGTTCCCTACAAATGGTGATGCCCAGAACGCAGGTATGAGTCTGGAAGAATACGAAGATTTTGTATATCAGGCTGGCTATCTCTATGAAGCCGACCCTGTTGCCAAATGGAAAGAAATGGCGGCAGAACAGGAAAAATGGGTGAAGTATCTGGACGGCAAAAAAGAACTTCATATCCTTTCTAAAGATACAGATATTCGTGTCAATGTGGCAGGCAGAAAATGGATTAACTGCTGTGGGCAGGAAAACTTCCCCGATGGGGAAATCTTCACTTCTCCCGTAGAAGATGGCGTGGATGGATATATCACATTCTCTTATCCTTCCATCATCAATGGTCATGAGTTTGAGGAAGTGCGTCTGACTGTGGAAAAGGGCAGAATTGTAGAAGCGGTCTGCAAAGACGCGGAAAAGAACGCAAATCTTCTTTCTTATATTGATACAGATGAAGGCTCTCGTTATTTTGGGGAAGTTGCCATCGGCACCAACTATGGTATCCAGAAACACACCAAAAACATTCTTTTCGATGAAAAGATCGGTGGTTCCATGCATATGGCTATTGGCGAAGGTTTTCAGGAGGCTGGTGGCAAAAACACTTCCGCCATCCACTGGGATATGATCAACGATATGACAAAAGAAGGCAAGATTTATGCAGATGGTGAACTGTTCTATGAAAAGGGACATTTCCTGCCGGAAGTATTGAAATGATGAGAAACAGGAAGCAATCCTTGATTCGCTTCTTCATAAGAAAACAAAGAAAGCTGAAATCTTTTGCTATACAAAGGATTTCAGCTTTTGTTTTGTCAGGATAGAAATAACTTTGGTAGGATTTCTACCAAAGTTATTTCTATTTTTACGAGATTTTATCGGGTATGTTTTCTTTAAAAGACAGCGATTATAGTTCCTGTTCAGAAAGCAAGTGAATGGGAAACAGCGTTTTCTGAAAGGATAGTTGCTTCAGTTGCCTCTTGTTTTTTTTTTCATGGAATTTGCCCATGACAGAAGGACAGGATTGTGCTAAAATAAGGACAGAATTTTGTTGGAAACCTTTGGAGGTGAAATCATGGAGAAACACCGTACAGCCGTTGCTGCCGGGCATATCTGTCTGGATATTACGCCTGTTTTTCATGGCGGCAGAGGAACCCAGATGGATAAGATTTTGGAACCGGGCAAGCTCATTGACGTAGGCGCGGCGGACATTCATACAGGCGGTGCCGTAGCCAATACAGGACTTGCCATGCAGAAATTGGGTATTGATACAAAGCTTATGGGCAAGATTGGCGATGATGCTCTAGGAAAGACCATACTTTCTATTTTGGAATCCTACCATGCGGCAGAAGGGATGATTGTGGACGCAGATGCTACCACATCTTACAGTATTGTCCTTGCCATTCCCGGCATTGACCGTATGTTTTTGCATCATCCTGGCGCAAACCATACTTTTTCATATGATGATTTAGATTTTGGGGAAATTGCAAAAGCGGACTTATTCCACTTTGGATATCCGCCTATCATGCGAAATATGTACCTCAATAACGGAAAAGAACTGGTGCGCATTTTTCAGAAAGTCCATGAATCAGGTGTGCTGACTTCTTTGGACTTGGCAGCAATCGATCCTTCTTCTGAAGCGGCACAGCAGAACTGGGAGGAAATCCTGCGTCAGGTATTGCCTTATGTGGATTTCTTTGTGCCAAGCATTGAAGAATTGTGTATGATGATTGCACCGGAAACCTATGCAAAGTGGCTTGAGAGAGCAAATGGCAGTGATGTAACGGGGATTTTATCCTTATCAGATATTTTGCCTTTGGCAGAAAAACTGCAGTCAATGGGTGCGAGAAATTTTCTCATCAAATGCGGCGCACCGGGGCTGTATTATGATATGGCAGATGCAGAAGTGCAGAAGGAATTGGGAGCAAAAAGCGGATTGCATTTTCTGGATTGGGCAGGGAAATCCGGTTTTGAAAAAAGTTATACTCCAGAGCAAGTGCTTTCCGGCACAGGTGCAGGGGACACCACCATTGCGGCCTTTCTTAGTGCCCTTTTGCAGGGATATGACTTGGAAACCTGTTTGCATTTGGCGTCAGCTACAGGCGCAAGCTGTGTAGCGGCTTATGATGCCCTCAGTGGTATCAAACCTTTTGCAGAACAGTTGGAACATATTCAGAATGGTTGGGAAAAACAAGATTTGTTGAAAACGGAGGCAGAAACATGTTAGTAAATTTGAATGATGTATTGCGTCCTGCAAGAGCAGGAAAATATGGCGTTGGACTTTTCAATGCAGTGAATCTGGAAATGGCAAAAGGTGTTTTGCAGGCGGCGGAAGAAAATCAGTGTCCTGTCATCATTGGTACAGCGGAAGTACTGCTGAATACCGCCACATTGGAAGAAACAGCAGATATGCTCCTGCCTATGGCAAAACGGGCATCTGTGCCTGTGGTATTGCATTTTGACCATGGCTTGACCCATGATTTGTGTGTAAAAGCACTGGAACTGGGATTTACTTCTGTGATGTATGACTGCTCCACAGATACATACGAAGATAATCTGAAGAAAGTGAAAGAAATGGCAGACATTGCCCATGGCTATGGCGCAACACTGGAAGCGGAACTGGGGCATGTAGGGGAAGCGGCTGGACATGATCCTTCTGCTTTTTACACAGACCCTGCGCAGGCATTAGAATTTGTTCAGCATACAGGCTGTGACGCTCTTGCCATTGCAGTAGGCACAGCCCATGGGGCTTATAAATTTCCTCCGAAACTGGATTTTGCACGTATCGAAACCATTGCGGCGCAGATGGATACACCTCTGGTGCTTCATGGCGGTTCCGGTTTGACAGATGAAGACTTCCGTCATGCCATTGCCAGCGGCATCAGCAAAATCAACATTTTTACAGATATCAATGTAGCATATGCGGAAGGTGCCAAAAAAGCATTGGCAGCAGGCGCTGTTTCTGCAACAGATATGTTCCCTTATCTGGTGGCAGCTGTGAAAGAAGCGACTGATAAAAAAATGAAGCTGTTTTCTATGAAATAAAAATAGACTTCTTGTAAGAAACAGTGACACAATCAATACAAAAATCAAAACCACTAGTAAACTAGTGGTTTTGATCAACCCCTAGAAGGGGTATTACGTGCCGACCCCTAAAAGGGGCATCGAAAAATATCATCGCATTTATTTGCACTGCAACCTGTAAACAGGTACTATAATTGAAAATACAGTATGTTAATTTAATATTGCATATCTATCCTTCATTTGATAATTAGTAAATCCATAGTAATTATCATTCAAAAAAAATATACTAAAGTATTTTATTTACCCCTAGTAGAACTAGGGTTTTTGTTAAGCTAAAGCACCCAATAATAGCCGGAATCCTTGTCTTTGAACTGCACCCCATTTGTTAGACAGTATGATATACTGAATAACAAGTGGGGTGATTTTTATGCCAAAAGGAGTACCAAATAAACGATATACACCAGAATTCAAGCAACTGGTGGTAGAAACGAT
>NZ_JADCKK010000081.1:0-9251 GCF_014982935.1 Anaerotignum lactatifermentans
GACCGCATGTCTTGCGGTGTGGGGTCAACACATTTGCTCCGCAAATGCCAGCCATAAATGGCTGACCGCATGTCTTGCGGTGTGGGGTCAACACATTTGCTCCGCAAATGCCAGCCATAAATGGCTGTCCGCATGTCTTGCGGTGTGGAGTTCCCCAACTGGAATCCGCAGTCGGAATTTACTTCTGACGAGGAAAAGCCCAAGTTTCAAAGCTTTTAGCTGATGGAACTTGGGCTTTATACTTCTGTCTATTCGTCAAAGTCTTGAATGAAATGAGGCTTTGACGACAGGGTGTCGAATTTTCGACACCCTGATACCCTTGCCGTGAGCAGCGGCAGGGGGTTTTGTTTTATTTATATTAGGATGCGCTGTGAACCAGACGGGGCACCAGTCCAGCCATGACGCGGATGACCACGATTTCCACAATGCCCAGAATCAGACACTGGAATACACGGGTTGCCATCAGCGGCAGGAAAGGAGAACCATACAATACGCTGATCCATAAGGTGTTCAGCAGCAGAGAACCGATGATTTCTGTTGCCAGTACTGCTCCCAGAATACGGGGCATGGTCTGTTTTTTGGACAGGAACAGACCGTAAATGAGACCAACAATGGCAGCGGTGATGGTGAAGCCGGGGAAGTACGCCGCAATGGGGAACAGTGTTGCACCGATGAAGTCACCCAATGCGCCTACCAGAGCAGCCTGCCAAGGACCCAGATACAGTGCCGCGAATACGACAGGAACAAAGGCAAAGCCGATTTTGATGTTCCATGCGGCAATGGATAAGAAACGGGATAAAATCACGTTCAGTGCCACCAGCATGGCAATGATGACCAGCTGCTTGGTGGTGAATTTTCTGTTTTCGGACATAAAAAAACCTCCTTGTTATCTCCAAATCAAACAACATGCAAAACAGCAGTTTTCCAGAAGAAAACCGCGAAAACCGTTCCCATGTGAAACAAAAAAACACGAAATCTCCAACAAAACCGGGGAAATTTCGTGTCTGTGTGTCAGATGGGACGCCTCTATGCAAATACCCCCGTTTCAAGCGGGGTAGGCTGTGATAACAAAGAGTGCTCATGTCTTTATTATGAAACAGCGGGATGCGGATTTTGTATCGCAAGAAAATTCTTTTCGTTCCCGTGACAACTCCCCGTTCACAGGACACTTAACGCACAAAGTCCTACTCTGTATTTGCCGCAGAAGGAATACTCCTGCGGCTTCATTGTAGCATGGCTTTTGTCAGAAGTAAAGCATTATTCGCTTTTTTCTGCCAAGGCAAAGGCAATGAGCAGACTTTGCTTGGAAGCAAAGGAGCCTGCCAATGTCACCTGCCCCATATCCAGACCATGATCCCCTGTCAGCACATGGAAAATACGGTCTGTTTCCAGAAAACCGCCGTTGCCGAAGTAGAAGCAAATGACGGGGGTGCCTTTGGGGATTTTGTCAAAATCAGATTCTTCGTAGGCACGAATGACTTTTGTGGGGTCTGCGCCTAAGGTCTGTTTGATGAAGGACAGCTCGATGTCCAGATGGAGAAATTCCTGAGAAGCGTAGTACATGGCTGTGATGAATGCTGTCAGGTCGTGTTCGCTGTCAAAGGGGAGAACCTGAGGATAATCAGGAACCCCTGTCAGTCCGCAGACGAACCAAGGTGTGGAAGCGGCTGCGAAAGAAATGTTGTAAGGGCGTTTGTGGATGACCGTTTCGTCATCAATGGCAAATACCAGTGTATTGCCGGTAGTGCTGCCAACCAGGGGCAGTTTTCTTTTTTTCAGATTTGCTTTCAGTGTATCGGATGCGCCGAACAGGCGGATGCCGTCAGAATGGAAACCCAGCATGGGAAAAAACCTCCTTTGGTGGTGTATATTTCAGTTGATTTTCTTCATTTTAATACAGTATGGGGAAAAAAGAAAGGATTTTTCCAGTGCGATTCATGCAAAAGGGCAAGCTTGGACTGTAGCGGAAGGGCTTGGGGAACGAAAGGGTCAACACATTTGCTCCGCAAATGTCAGCCATAAAAGGCTGCCCGCATGTCTTGCGGTGTGTGGTCAACACATTTGCTCCGCAAATGTCAGCCATAAATGACTGCCCGCATGTCTTGCGGTGTGGGGTCAACACGTTTGCTCCGCAAATGTCAGCCATAAATGACTGCCCGCATGTCTTGCGGTGTGTGGTCAACACGTTTGCTCTGCAAATGTCAGCCATAAATGACTGCCCGCATGTCTTGCGGTGTGTGGTCAACACATTTGCTCTGCAAATGTCAGCCATAAATGACTGCCCGCATGTCTTGCGGTGTGTGGTCAACACATTTGCTCCGCAAATGTCAGCCATAAATGACTGCCCGCATGTCTTGCGGTGTGTGGTCAACACATTTGCTCTGCAAATGTCAGCCATAAATGACTGCCCGCATGTCTTGCGGTGTGTGGTCAACACATTTGCTCCGCAAATGTCAGCCATAAATGACTGCCCGCATGTCTTGCGGTGTGTGGTCAACACGTTTGCTCCGCAAATGTCAGCCATAAAAGGCTGCCCGCATGTCTTGCGGTGTGGAGTGCCCCAACTGGAATCCGCAGGGGAAAAACCGAAGTTTCAAGGCTTTTAGCCGATAGAACTTTGGTTTTATACTTCTGCCTATTCGTCAAAGGCTTGAATGAAATGAGCCTTTGACGACAGGGTGTCGAAAAGTCGACACCCTGCGCAATCCATACCAAATGAATAGCCTCTGTCGGTTTTCGGGGAAAATCGTTGACATGACAACGTTTCAGTTGGTATAATTTACTTTGGCTTTGCAGGTAAAATTCGGCAAAAAGGGTGTTGCCGAATCATTGATAAATACAGGAGGAAAAGAATATGCTGGAATTAAAGAACATCTCTTTTTCCGCAGATGGAAAACAGATTCTGAAAAATATCAATCTGGTTATTGACGACGCAAAATTCGTTGTCATCACCGGACCCAACGGCGGCGGCAAGTCCACATTGGCAAAGGTCATCGCCGGTATCATCACACCTGACAGCGGACAGATTCTGCTGGACGGTCAGGACATCACAGACTGGTCTATCACAGACCGCGCAAGAGCAGGCGTCAGCTTCGCTTTTCAGCAGCCCGTACGCTTCAAAGGCGTAACTGTCAAAGACCTCATCACACTGGCAAGCGGCAAGGATATTTCCACAGCAGCGGCTTGTGATTATCTGGCACAGGTAGGTCTGTGTGCAAAAGACTACATTGACCGTGAAGTCAATGCAAGCCTGTCCGGCGGCGAACTGAAACGTATCGAAATCGCTACCGTTATGGCAAGAAAAACAAAACTGACACTTTTCGACGAACCCGAAGCGGGCATTGACCTGTGGAGCTTCAAAAACCTCATCGACGTTTTCGAAAAAATGCACGATGAAATCCAGGCATCCATCATGATCATTTCCCATCAGGAACGTATTTTGAACATCGCTGACCAGGTGGTTGTCATATCCAACGGTGAAATCGCCCAGATCGGCACAAAAGAAGAAGTTCTGCCCGGTCTTTTTGGTATTGACCCCGGATGCAGATATTTTCAGGGAGGGAACGAATAATGTTTGACGACGTAATCAAAAAACTGCTGTCTGAAGTGGCAGACCTGACAGAAGTACCTTTGAACGGTGCCTTCAATATCCGTAACAACGGTCACAGCGAAGGCAGAAACTCCACAGAAAACATTCAGATCGTACCCAAGGAAAACAACTCCGGTATCGATATTTACATCAAACCCGGCACAAAGGACGAAAATGTCCATATCCCCGCTCTGATCACAGAAGCAGGCGTACACGATCTGGTATATAACGATTTCCATATCGGCGAAGGCGCAGATGTCACCATCGTGGCTGGCTGCGGTATCCATAACTGCGGCAGTGAAGAATCTCTTCACGAAGGCATCCACCGTTTCTTCGTAGGCAAAAACGCCAAAGTAAAATATATCGAAAAACACATCGGGGAAGGCGACGGCAACGGCAAACGCATCATCAACCCTCAGACACATATCGAAGGGGAAGAAAACAGCTATCTGGAAATGGATACTGTTCAGCTGAAAGGCGTAGACTCCACAAAACGTATTTCCAGCGCAAAACTGGCAGCCGGCGCAACCGTTGTCATCAAAGAAAAAATCATGACACACGGCGATCAGTATGCGGAAACATCCTTTGACGTGATTCTGGAAGGGGAAGGCAGTTCCGCAAAACTCATTTCCCGTTCCGTTGCAAGGGATAAATCCCGTCAGCTGTTCCGCTCTAAAATCGTGGGCAACGCGGACTGCTACGGTCATTCCGAATGTGACGCCATCATCATGGACGACGGCGTGGTAGCGGCAGAACCCGAAATCGTGGCAAACAACGTGGATGCAACTCTGATTCACGAAGCAGCCATCGGCAAAATCGCAGGGGATCAGCTCATGAAGCTGATGACATTGGGGCTGACAGAAAAAGAAGCGGAAGCACAGATCATCAACGGCTTCCTGAAATAAGGAGCTGAAACAAATTGAAAAAAGAAATTCTCAGTTGGGTCAAGACCATCATCCTGGCAGTGCTGCTGGCTTTTGTGGTGGATACGGTGTTTATCGTCAATGCCACAGTGCCTACAGGCTCCATGGAAAATACCATCATGGCAGGGGACAGAATCCTTGCCCTGCGCACCAGCTACTGGTTTTCCGATCCAGAACGGGGAGATGTGGTGGTTTTTGAAGATCCCGACGATCCCACAGGCAAGACTCTTTATGTAAAACGTATCATTGGCGTTGGCGGCGACACTGTAGAGGTAAAAGACGGTGACGTGCTGGTCAATGGGCAGGTGCAGGATGAACCTTATATCAAAGAAATCACAGAAGGCGATTTCGGGCCTTATCATGTGCCGGAAGGCTGTTACTTCATGATGGGGGATAACCGGAATAAATCTCTGGATGCAAGGTTCTGGGAGAACACCTACGTGGAAAAAGATGCCATCTTGGGCAAAGTTGTCCTGCGGTATTACAAAGGATTCAAAATCATTGATTGATTTGGAAGAGGATAGAAATCGAAATGAGAAAAGAAATACTTGGCTGGATAGAAACAATTGCCGTGGCGGTTTTGCTGGCATTTTTGATAAATCACTTTTTGCTGGTGAATGTATATGTGCCAACAGGCTCTATGGAAAATACGATTATGGCAGGGGACAGAAACCTTGCCTTACGTACCAGCTATTGGTTTTCTGATCCCCAGCGGGGCGATGTGGTGGTTTTTGAAGCCCCGGATGATCCGGATACCCTGTATGTTAAGCGTGTTATCGGCGTTGGCGGCGACACCGTAGAGGTAAAAGACGGTGACGTGCTGGTCAATGGGCAGGTGCAGGACGAACCTTATATCAAGGAAATCACAGAAGGCGATTTCGGGTCTTATCATGTGCCGGAAGGCTGTTACTTCATGATGGGGGATAACCGGAATAAATCTCTGGATGCAAGGTTCTGGGAGAACACCTACGTGGAAAAAGATGCCATCTTGGGCAAAGTTGTCCTGCGGTATTACGAAGGATTCAAAATCATAGATTAAAAAAGGGCGGCTTTGAGCCGCCCTTTTGGCTTGTTGAAAAACCGGGAATATGATACACTGAAAACAGAGAACACCTAAAAGGAGATGAAGCGACATGAAATGTCCTTTTTGTAATCTGGAAATGATGGAAGGCTATTTGAAAGCCGGACGGTATGTGCAGTTCCAGGAAATGGAGAACGGCAGAAAAGGAAACCAGTATCTGGTGGCAAAAAGCTTTATGGGCGATGCTAAAATGGAAGGCTATCTGTGCCCCAGCTGCCGGAAAGTGATTCTGGATATCCCTCTGGTGGAAGAACCCCCCAGAAGATAAAGAGAAAAAAGAAAATACCCTGTCATTTGACAGGGTATTTTTATGTTTTACATAAATAATATAACCATCAGGAACACGAACAGAAATATGCCTGCACTCAGAGAAGCAATGGCGTATTTTTTCTCGCCTGCGTCCTGATATTCTTTTGCGCTGATGATTTCCCGCAGTCCCGCAAATGCCAGCAGCAGAAACAGCGCCGGTTTGATGCCCCGCAGGGCAAGGATGCCGCTGATGAAAAGCAGAAGGGTCGTGCAGAATTTCAGTTGTTTCATAAGAAATACCTCCAAAGTAACTTCCTCTAAAGGTCAATGGTCTTTTTTCCCCGCAAAAAGCAACAGACCGTTTGCCGCAACCAGAATCACGGTGTAAACAATCAGCATGGGGAACATAGAAGGCACCACATCCAAGAGGGCTGACCAGTCCTCTGCCTGCACCCATGACACCACCATGGCGTACTCAGAAAGAAGTGTCAGGGCAGTGAAGGCGAAAGCCGCAAATGCCATGCCCTTTGCCATGGACTTGCCGGAAAAAGCGGCGTAACCATGGAGCCCCGTGAAAACAACGCTTGCAATACTGAAGAAAATCCACATAAATATAACCTCCTTATCAGGGGAAAAATGCCATTTTTTTCAGTATAGCATGGCAAAGGGGGCTGTCAACGAAAGGGCTGGATGTGACAGAAATTTGTAAGAAAGCCGCAGATTTCTTTGTGTTTACAGAAGTCTGCTGTTTTTATTATAGTGTTGCAGTTGAGCGCAAATAAAAGGTTATATATTTTGGTTTTTGCGTTTCATCAAATAGGAGGGAGTTAATTCCAAATATCCTCTGCCGTTATGAGCGATATCAGCCCATTCCAGCACAGCAGCTAATACGAATATAGGGTCAAAGACCCATTCACCCTCATTTTTGCCTGCATAGTGTTTGCCAATGGCACCCACAAGAGTAGTGACTTCACAGTGAGGTTCTCCCAGACGATGGTTCCGTCCCTGCCCTTTCAGGGCTTTGCCTCCTTGTTCCAGCATGGTTTCTACCATAACATCGAATACAGTATATTCATAGGGAGGGTTGATGGGCAGAGCATCGCAGGAAAAGGATTTGCCATCCCGATTGGCGCGGATTTCATAAGTGTTTCCTCTGACGGAGGAAACCAAAATTCTGCCGCCGTTTTTCTTGATTTTATACTTAATGATTTCAGAAGCTTTTACGCTGTCGGTATTCTTGCGAAATAGTGACATATCCAATACCTCCTGTGTTGTTTTTCTCCTTACCCTCTCACTTTTGCCAGAATATTCCGATATGCCTGCACCAGCACTGCCGCGTCCAGACCATAAGCCATGGCATCAAATCCCTGCTGGAATCCATCGGCAATGGCGTCGGGGTTTACGGTGAAATAAATGCAGAACTTGCCGTTTTTGTGACATGCTTCCAATACCCGTTTCAGAGCAGCCTGAAAATCGGGGTGGTCGAACTGCCCGGGAATGCCCATGGAAATGGACAGGTCAAAAGGTCCGATGAAAATGCCGTCTACCCCTTCCATGGCAGTAATGGTTTCGATGTTTTCCAGACATCCCACTGTTTCACACTGGGGAATCAGCAGTGTTTCGGCATTGTTCACTGCCATGTTTACAGGCACACTTTCGGTACCGGGATAAGCGAAGCCCCAGCAGTCTTTCCGGGTGGGGCAGGGGATGGATGCCGTCAAAGGCTTCGTTGTCTGTGCGGAAAAGCACCCGGTCGCCGGGCTGGATGTCCAGCTGTTTTAGCATATCCTTTGTAATTTCTGCTGCATCAGGCAGGTGAAAAACATTGCATGTGCCGCAAAGCTGTTCCAAAGGAAAGGCAGCCGCGTCCATGCCCTCTGGGAAGAAATGTCTGGGAAAGTCTATATGGGTGCCCAGATGGCTCCCCAAATGCAGCAAAGACAGGGTGCAGTCATCTCCCTTTGCCCCATCCAGCAGCACTTCCCGCAAAAAAGGCGGGTCGCCGGGATAAACCATGGTCTGGGGGGAAAGGGGGAAGGAAATGTCATAAATCATATGCCGCCTCCTTATTGTATCATATTTTCATCCGTTGCGGCGGGGATAGGGCTTTTTTTCGTCCGTAAGCCCTGCCAGATAATCCATGCTGGTGTCCAGTGCCAATGCCAGTTTTTTCAGCTGCTCAAAGGTATAATACCGTTTGCCTGTTTCCAGTTTGGAGTAGTCGCTCTGGTCGATGCCTGTGAGCATCTGCATTTTGATCTGGGTGAATCCCCGTTCTTTCCGTAATTCTCGTAATCTGTTCATAAACATCACCAATTTTATTATGGCAAACTGACCTATTGACATTAGGGTGTATCTGACCTAAAATAAGACAAAAGGCGGTGGAAATATGGATAAATTGGTGGAAAGTCTGCGGGTTTTGCTGGAAAATGAAAGAGATGGTGTGCTGCATGTGGATAAGGAGCGGCTGCGGCAGGCAAAATACGCAGGCAGTGTGGAAGCATTACGGAAAATATTGGACGAGGACGGATGGAGTGCGGAAAAAAAGATAGACGCCGTGCGAAAACTGCTGGATGAGGCGTTGGAAAAATGAAAATATGTCTAACGCCTCTTTTTTTTATGAGGCTTTTGGGGTATAATACAAGGGAATATACACAAAGAATTCCACAACAAACCAAGTGAGAATCTCAAAGGAGGCATTTTTTATGCAGGTAACAAAAGATATGACAATCGGCGAACTGCTGATGATGGACAGAAGCGCAGGCGCAATCCTGATGCAGAACGGCATGCATTGTGTAGGCTGCCCTTCCGCTGCTGGTGAAACACTGGAAGAAGCAAGCATGGTACACGGCATGGATATCGACAAACTGCTGAGCGACATCAACGCTTATCTGGCAAGTAAATAATTTGCTTACGCATCGTCAAAGGCTCATTGCATTCAAGCCTTTGACGAAAGGACAGAAGTAAAAAGAGCAAGTTCCAGCGGCAGAAGCCTTGAAACTTGCTCTTTTTCCTCGTCGGAAGTAAATTCCGACTGCGGATTCCATAAGAACCCTTTGGGTTCTTTTTTTATGTTTTGATGTAATGAAATCTGAGGTCAAGCACTTTGCTGCGCAAAGCCGCCTGCGGCGTCCCCGTAATTTTCGGGGTGCAGAGTGTCCATCGGCAGAAGCCTTGAAACTTCGACTTTTCCCTCGTCGGAAGTAAATTCCAACAAGGATTCCATAAGAACCCTACGTGTTCTTTTTTTATGTCTTGATTTTTTGAGTCTTTTCCGAAAGGCTCTTTTTAGTACCATATAAGTGTAAGAGATAAAGCATATCATTTGTGCTTTACCCTCTGCACTTATTTTTTTATGATAAGGGAGTAATTGGTCTGGCGAGGCTCTTTTTGGATTAATCACATCCGT
>NZ_JADCKK010000082.1:0-8958 GCF_014982935.1 Anaerotignum lactatifermentans
TACAGTCGTTTTCCAAGAAAGGATATCCTTTCGATAATGCCTGCTGTGAATGTTTCTTCAAGTACCTCAAAAAAGAAGAAGTTAACCGTAAAACATATCATTCTCTGCAGGAACTCCGGTTATCTGTGTTCGAATACATCGAAGGATTCTATAATGCTAATAGACCGCATAGTTCTCTCGGAATGATGACACCAAATGAAAAAGAAGAATGGTACTGGGCACAGCACTAAGCAGCTGTACTCGGCACTTTCTTTATAAATTGTGTCCACTTTATTGACTATAGTCCATCTTCAAACTGATTTTCAATTTCAGTTTCTCTCTGACTTAATTCGATGATAACTTCATTTGCTTTATCAACAGCTTCTAAAATGGACGACATGTCACTTGTAGTATCAATACTTTTATATAATAAACTGTATTGATAATAAAATTCATTAAATTGAAATACCAATGAGTTATAGTAAGAAATTTTACGTGCTAATAATGCAATGCTTTCTGTATACTTATTGATTTCCCTTTCTATATTGCTTACAGAAGCACTTGCCTCATTGATCTGACGGTTTAACTCATCCATAAAATTTTGCAGCTGCTTTTTTTGTTGATTGACAGAATCAATTTTTTTGACATATCTTGCACATTCATCATGAGCATCAACGCACAGATATATATTATATCCTGGTACCCAAAACCATTTTTTCATCTCATTATTGGCTTTTTCTACTCGTCTGCGCTCTGCATCAAGTTCCTGATATAATCTATGTTCATCATCTAAAAGGGCTTTTTTCTCTGCCTCATACCCTTTCATTTTGGATATGAATTGATTTCTATCATTATCCGAAATTTCCAATTTTCTATACAGATCCTCACGTTCGGAAATCATCTACGATGATAAACTATCATAATTCTCAGCACGTTTTTCCGATTGAACTGCTAGTTCTTTTGACTTTTCCACCAATGGACTCAAACAATCTTTTACTTGTTGACGTCTTTCCAACAATTCCTCTAACGTCATAGCGTTCGCTTGACTGTTGAATAACATCGGTTTTGGAGATGCCGATCGTATCAGCCCAGACTTTACATGGGTCGAAACGTCCAAAAATTCCAAAAACATATTCTCACCTACTATACTTGTTCCGCCTGCAGCGCAAATATATGGCTCATTCCCTTTGACATTTCTACAGCCTTTTTCCAAGATTCTGTCCTATCAGCTTCCTGTCCGCCCAAAAGCTGATTATTTAAGCGATGGAACACTTCATCATAATTGTTTTTGTACTCAAGCAAAATTTCACGAAGTGCAACCCAAGAAGCTGTACTCTTGATCGCAGGCACAAGGAATTGAAGGGACATAAATACTTCTGGTTTATTCTTATACAATGACATCAATGATGTCAGCTCTGTAGTTTGAAGACCATCTGCAAAAACCTTCACTGAACTCCAAAACTTCTGAAAATTATTCAACATATTTACAATGTACTGCATGGCAGCAATTCCGGCAGCAAGTGCAGAAATTGCCAGATTCAGTTCATTTTGCGTAATTACAGAAGATTCAATAATGGCTGTATTTTCAGCAATTTGAGACAATAAAGATCTCTTTTCCTTTGCAAGTGCAGTCCTTTTAGAAGAAATAGCGTCAATACGATCCGTAAGGTTTTTAACGGCATCTTTTTCCTCAGCCGATAATTCTTTAAGGTCACTCGAAGCATCTTTCAGTGAAGCAGCCAAGCCATTGATGATTGCTGTATCCTGTTCAGATGAAATTTGCAGAGATTTCAGTGAAGATTCCTCACTTTCTTTTTCCCTGACTGTCGTTTCTTTTTTCTTCTGAAGCGCCTTTTTTTGTTCATCATCGGTTTCTTTCGATAATTGTTCATCTATAGAAGCAATTTCCTTTTCAAGCTTGGTGATTCTTTCTTGAGTAGCTTTGATTTTCTCATTGGTCATTTTCAAATGCTCCTGTGTACTTGCAACTGATGAAGATTGCACATCTGACGAAGCATCACCTGATGTCTTGGATTTTTCTTTCTGTTTTGCAGAAGGTTCATCTTTGTCATCTGGGTTAATGATTGTACGTGCTGAACCGTTAATTATGCCACCAATCGTTGATGAAGCATAGGCGGTAAGTCCTGACGAGATACAAGATGCAACAGTAGAAGCAATTCCCATCCAAAATGCTTTATTTTCCGCATTTGCAAGACGTTTATCCAGTTTCAGATACTCCTCTTGCAGTTCTTCAATTTCATCATCCAAACTCTGTTGCGCTTCTTTTAGACCTTTTGTTTTTGCTTGAAGTGCATCGATCTTTTCTTTTAACTCTTGGTTTTTCTCATAATCCTGAGAACGCTCAGTTATGATTTTCTCATTTACCGCCTGTGATTTATCTGCTAATTCTTGGAACATATCTGCCAGAGCCTGCGCTTGATCCATTACCGTTCCCGCAATTTTTGATACCTCTGCAAATGCAGCTTTCGCATTATCAAAATCTCCTGAAATGGTATTGTTATACCCTGCAACAAAAAACATTGGTGCATATTCAGTTCGCGTATAAAGATCTGCGCATATAACAGCAGATTTGCTGACAGATGTAATAAAATTCTGACGTAACCCAGAAACATTGGAATGTAAACCTGCTACACCATCGACAGCGAGATTGACAACGTAGAATAAATCCACCGCATTTTTCATGTTTTCAAATGTTTGCACCAGGGACAATTTCCCAAGCAAATCCTTCTTCTTTTCTTCAACAATCAATGAAGTATTTTGGGGTAATTCCGTCACATCGTATTTTTCATCGCCGTAAGACAATAGTGTAGAATTTTCCGATACAAGAACAAAATCCATATTTTTCTCCTTTCCGTGAACCAATATCATAATCCATCATGATATATTCACTTTTGAGATTTAGATCACTTTGTATTAACTACATGGGTTTGCGTTGTCAAATCATTAGAGGCATTTACTCAACACATTTCTTTCTACAGTCTGCACATGTCCCGAGGCAGCTTTCAAAAAACGTACAAGGTCAGTATTTGTTTTATCTACTGCATTTTGATATACCGTAAATACCGCTTGAGCAAAAAACGCAGCAGGCTCATCATAGCCTTTATTTTTAATATAGTCTTTCCATTCCATTGAAGTATCGAGTTTTCTGGTCTTTAATATATTCCTAATTGCGATTCTGTCACCATCTTCCAGTTCATAGTATTCATCTACTTGAAAAGGTTCATTTTCTTTGATACATCTAAGAGCATAAACCATCTGAGTATAGGCTGACATAAATACTTTAGGATTACTCTTTAATACGGCACCTTGAGTTGACTTTGTGTCATCTCCTGATTTCCACAACGGAGTATAATCATAAGTTATAAAGCTATAGTCCGGTAAATGTCCCATTCTCCCATGACCAAGATAGAATATTCCATTATATCGTACACCAATCGGAGTACAGGAATAATGTCCTGCTTCAATATTATCCTTAAAAGTGTCATACGTGTACCTCAAAGAACGCTTTGATCCATCCTCAAGATGTTCATAAACCGTTCCTTTAGCGTCATTTATATGCCATGCCGGAATGCCTGCAAACCAATAATGCGCCCATGTATCGGCTAATACATGCATCGCCATCCCAATATGTTCCAGTTTATTCGTAAGCCCGATTCCGTTTACATCTTCTCGGATACATTCAATCATATCAACCACTAGATTGCTATTGGGCAGACACAATAAGTGAAATTCTTTATCTTCTTTTACACCATACTTCCATCCATCAAAAATGCCATATTTCTTAGGACCTTCATATTTTACTTCTGTCCCCGTTGTATTTCCTGGTAAAAAATGAAATGAAGCCCAAATTTTTGCTATTGTTCTAATTTCGCCTTCTGTAAAAGCTTTTGGATTGCTTCCAATAGCAGCCAACTCATCACCTGACTGTACCGTCGGAACATAAAGATCTTTTCCCTTTTTGATGCCGTTTTTTTCCAAAAGAGTGGCGGTACACTCATCAACAAATTACGCAAAATACGCTATTTTTTTTGCTTCCTCTTTTGCATATCCTGCCTCCATAGCCGCACAATAAGTTCCATAGTAGTGAAAGTCCAAATTCATATATCCTACCTCCTATCTTTATTAAATTATTATTATTATAGACGTTTCTTCAGTGTTTTTATAAAACGCTGAAGAAACGTAGACGTTTCTTCAGCGTTTTTCAAGAAGAATTTATAAAAAATTTACAATATTCAAATATAAATCTCATTTTTTTATCATGTTTTTGCGTAACAGAGAAAAAAAGTCGGAAACCCTTCGGTTTCCGACTTTTCGTACAGGAAAATATTTTATTTTACAACATTCTCGCAGAAATTCATGAGCATGGTAGCTGCTTCGGCTCTGGTGGCTTTGCCCTGCGGATTCAGTGTGCCGTCGTCATTGCCGCTCATGATACCTGCACCGCAAGCCCACTGCATCGCAGGATATGCGTAATTGCTGATATCAAAGGCATCGGTATAAGAAAGGATATTGGTGTCCTCCCCAACGGAAACATCATAACCCTGATACTGTGCGTAGTTATAAAGCATCACGGCAAATTGTTCTCTTGTGATGGAATCTCCCACCCCAAAGGTATCGCCATAACCTGCCACAATACCGTTTTCGTTTGCCCAGGCAATGGCATTCGCATAGTATTTATCACTGGTCACATCCAAGAAAGGTGCTACCTCGTTCGGTGCCGGATTGCCTTCCAGATTCCAAAGAATGACTGCCAGCATTTCTCTTGTCAGAGGGGTATTGGGAGCAAAAACATCTTCGCTCATACCACTCATCAAGCCATTTTCCACCGCATAGGAAACGGCTTCATAGAACCAATCGCTTTCCTTCACGTCTTTGAAAGAAATGGTTTCAGTTTCTTCTGTTTCTTCCACTTCTTCTGATTCTTCAGGAACTTCTTCCTCTATTTTCTCCCATTTGGCATAAACGGTGGTGTCTTGTGTCAGGTATACCTCGTCGATTTCCTTTGTCAAATCTTCATCGGCATACCAGCCTACGAATTTATAGCCTTCTTTTTCGGGAACATATTCGTCCAGATCAATGGTGCTGTATTCCCATTCGGTGACGGTGTTGATTTTACTGCCGCCGTTGGTGTCGAATTTCAGATCCCAGAAGAATACAGAACCGCCGGAGGATTTCTTCTTCCAGTTTGCCGTAATTGTTGTATCATTTGCTGGCATAGTAAAGGTGGTCTGTGCGCTGCCTTCATTTGCAAAGGTGATATTATCAGAAGAAGTCCAGCCTGCAAAACGATAGCCGCTATTAGGAGTTGCAGTTAATGTAATTTGTTCGCCTGCCTTTGCAGTAGTTGAAGACGCAGATGCGGTACCATGACCATCGGTTTGTACTGTAATTTCATAAGTAGGGATGGCAGTAACGGTCAATGTGGCGGTGTTGCTTGTCACTTCTTTTACACTGTTTTTCACAACACAACGGTATTGAGTGCCGTTCATGTACGTTGTGGTAGTCGCAATGGTATAGCTGGCGTTGGTTTCGTCTGCAATATCTGTCCAACTATTTCCGTTGTCGGTGCTTTGCTGCCACTGATAGGAGAGGTTTTCACCTGTGGCGGTGACGGAAAACTTGGC
The DNA here is from genome assembly GCF_014982935.1 of Anaerotignum lactatifermentans. Classification (NCBI taxonomy): domain Bacteria; kingdom Bacillati; phylum Bacillota; class Clostridia; order Lachnospirales; family Anaerotignaceae; genus Anaerotignum; species Anaerotignum lactatifermentans. The sequence goes on from NZ_JADCKK010000082.1 coordinate 5,625, forward strand.
GGTTTCGCCAGCGGTCACAGTCTGGCTTGCAGGCTGGGTGTCAATGGTGGGTGTGGTTTCGATTTTACCAGTGCCGCCCGGTTCGCCATTCAGGGCACCGCCTGTATTCACGATGGTGCCGTTGTTGGTCAGTTTCACATTCTCTGGCACAGTAAGGCTGGCGTCCTTTCCGACGGTCAGGGTTTCGCCCTCGTTGATGGTGAGGTCGTCCTGCAATTCCACCTTGCCGTACACGGTGCCGCTCTTGCCGTTAAAGACGATGCCGCTGCTGCCGGTGGCACTTATATCCGTGTTAATTGGATTTGAAATTTGCTTTGCACTGATCCCGCCATTTCTGGCGTCCACAATGGCATTATTGGTGACGGTCAGGTTGGTGGTGGCACCGTTGGCTTGAGATGATCCCACATAAAACTTTATTCCCTCACCGCTTGCGCTACCGCTGGTGGTCAGGCTGCCGCCATTGACGGCAAGAGAGATATTCGGGGAGTTGGTGGCGGTTGAGCTGGACATCACATAGACGCCGGCGGCAGAATTGCCATTGGTGCTGCTTGTGACAGCGACATTCTTGATGTTTATGGAGGCGTTGCCTGTTCCGCTTTTGACATATATTCCGTGATTAGAACCAGATACTCCCAGGCTGCCATTGTTTTCACCCGTAATAGTCAGGGAGGCGTCTGTACCATTGCTGTCCGCGCTTATCTCTGCATTCACATAAATCCCATAGTAGCCTGTGATGGTATTCTCGCTAATCAGTTTGATAGTCAGGGAAACCGACTCCCCGCTATTGCACTGAGCATAGATCCCGGCGTCTTGAGAAGTTGAGTCAATACCGCCGCTTCCCGTGATCTTTGCCCCGCTTAAGGTCAGGGTGGCGGAGTTTGGATCGTATTTGACATTCCAATTTTTAGAAGTGTCGTTGGCTCCCACAACCCGTTCTAGCGCCCCATTGTTATTTGTGCTCCAGTAGGTGGTTTCATTACCACTAATAACCTGCTTATTTCCCACATAAAGCATATCAGGCGCATCTACCGCCAGCGCCGTGACGGGCAACAGACCCAGGCAGAGCGCCAGGACGCAGAGCAGGCTTAAAAATCGTTTTATCATCATGTTTCCTCCTTTTCTCCAGTTTACTTTTACTCCGTGTTTTTAGGTCAAAACACCTTTTTCATGGTAAAAACACTAAGGCTGAAAAACTTCAAACTATCTATATAATCTCTCCATAAACACCTCTCCCCTCCAGCGAGTTGTTTTCATTCTTTGGTGTCAGTCTTTCTTTTTTGAGCAGTTATCCCATACAGCAGTGCAGAGTACGCAAAACCTAACGCCGCAAGGGCAAAAAATGGGTGCTTTTCCCTGCATTGTTCCTCTCCTACGGCTGGAAAGTCTGTATCCCGCCATTGACCATCTGCGATGCCGTTATGGGTACAACGGATTACATCAGACTGCCCCTCAATACTTCCTACGATGCCGCCAAGACTGAATTTTCCATCTGCACCATCCAATATATGAATGGTACCGTCAAACACACAGCTGTTGATCTGACTATCTGCCGCAGAGCCAACTACACCACCTAGATACAGAAAACTTCCTCCGATATTTTGAAACACAACACTGGAATGACAGTTCTGTATCGTTCCGTTTTCCACACGACCTGCAATACCTCCAGCAAATAAGCCCACGTTTTTTCCATTGCTTTCCATGGTAAGGTTGGCGGTACAGTTTTGGATATGTCCATCAACAACTACCCCAGCAATGCCGCCTACCGCAGAATAAAGATCATCAGCAAGGCAAGTCATAGTACCCAGAATCGTAAGGTTTTTCACAGTTCCGTCTATGGCACCAAAGAGACCGTAACAGCCTTCTCGGTTTTGACTGATGTGCAGACCACGGATGATATGCCCTCCGCCGTCAAATGTACCATGGAAGGGGAAACTCTCATTTCCAATGGGCGTCCATTCTTTGCCTCCCAGGTTAATGTCCTTCGTGAGGGTAACTACCAGATTTCTATGCTGGTCATTATGCAATTGATTGCTTGCACGAGCAAAATCCATCAATTCTTTTTTCGTACTGATGGGTAAAATAATCTGTTGCTCAAGCATAAGACCACCCCCCCTTTGGCTATTGTTTACGTTTTCTTGTATTTGATTATATCATATTTCTAAGCTTCATGCGGTCTTTTTTTCATGGCTTGTACATTGATACATTATATTGGAATAATTTGAAGTTCCCTTTGAAGTTTATAGGCATACCGTATTGTTGCCCATGTACCACCTTTGTCCCTACCATCATATACTACAATTACCAGTTGGGATTCATCTACCATATATCTGTTTCTTCTCATATAACAGGATGGAATATATTCTTCACATGCTACAGTAATTTGATCACAGTACTTCAATAACGTCTGAAAATCACTATTTTTTGTTTTTAAACGTCCTTTATATGGAATTGCTGCTTCTAATCGAATATCTGGATACTGATTTTTCTTGTCGGAAATAATAGAAGCAAACAACAAATCTGTTCCATCAGCAAATCCAGAGAGAAATCTAATACACCCATTTTCAATGGCATACTCCACTTTCTGCCTTAGCATTTCTTTTATATACTCCATTTTTTCCGCTGGCAGATCTCTGTGTCCGGTTATACAACAAGTTTTTACAAGAGACGTACTATTACCATTCACAATACCACATCCTCTATTTTTATATTTTAGACATTTAATGACTTATAAAGAATAATATAAGGTATTTAATATCTCATTTCAATACTATTTGCAAGATAAAATAATTCACGAAGGAGGTTGATACAATGTACGAGGAATTTACCCAAAACCGTATTGCACAATTAAGAATGCAGAATAATGTATCTGCCCGTGATATGTCACTATCTTTAGGTCAAAATGACAGCTATATCAATCGAATTGAAAACAAAAAGGCTTTGCCTTCACTGCAAGGTTTATTTTACATCTGCGAATATTTTAGTATCTCTCCACAGGAATTTTTTGATGAAGGCAATGTATATCCAGCCCAACTTTCAATTATAATTGAGGATTTAAGGAAATTAGATAAAGACTCCTTGGAACATATCGGAGCGATTATAAGGAAACTAGCAAATCAAAAATAAATCAAAGAAAAGACGATACACAATAAGCATATCGGAGGGTATGAAGAAAAGTCTGTAAATAAGATTCTTCTATGATAAGACTGAGTGGAATGCTTTGAAATGAAGCACTCCACCTTTGTTTTATATATACCATCCAAAAGATGGCATGTCAATAACAGGCGGCTTTTCCGCCTGTTTTAACCAATCTGTTCTTTTTATTCTGGAAGCCGTC
>NZ_JADCKK010000083.1:0-8911 GCF_014982935.1 Anaerotignum lactatifermentans
CATTTGTACCCGATGTATGGGTTTCTTCTGTTTTGCCATAATAAAAGGTCCTCCTATGATTTAAATTTTACCATAGAAGAACCTCTTCAATTACATATTTACAGAAAAAGTTTCACACTGCCGTTTCGGCTTTTGTTTTGCATTCGATAGTTTTTATTTTTCCAGTTCTGCCAGTTTTTCCAGAATCTGATTGCTTCTGTCAATGAAAGCAGTCATTTCTTCGCTGGTCAGTGTTCTGTGACTCATGAGTGCCAGATCGTATACCTGATGGCAGATCATGTCACAGTCTTCTTTCTTATCTTCTTTGCCTGCTGCGTCCATGAGGAACTGCACCAGTTTATTGGATTTGTTCAGCACCAGTGTTTCATCAGGTTTTACCTGTGCAAACATGGCTTTGTACATTTCGTTGTCACCGTATGCTTCCATCATTTCCATCATACGACGGCTTTCTTCGCTGAGCAGAATCATAGCGGATACATTTTGCGCTTTCAGGTTTTCCGCTTTAACTTTCAGATTTTCGTTGCCCAGTACGCCGCGGAACAGGTTTTCCATCTGGGTATTTGCAAAGGCGTCTGCCTGTTTCTTTGCTTCGCTTTCTTCGCCTTCTGTTTTTTCCTGCAAAGTATCGGTGATGTCCGCGTCGATACGCTGTACCTTTACGCCGGGATTCTTGTATTCCAGGAAGGAAACGAAGGGTTTATCCACGGGAGAAGTAAGGATTGCCGCTTCCAGACCCTGTTCTTTGAACATACGGATATACTGTGCCTGCTGTGCTTCGTCGGTAACAAAGAAAATTTTGTTTTCGTGTTTTTCTTTGTTCTTTTCCAGATATTCTGCAACGGTTTCGTATACGCCGTCGGTGGTTTTTAACAGCAGTGCGTCTTTGATTTTGTCATAGAGTTTTTCTTCACGCATACAGCCGTATTTGAAGAACATGCCGATGTCATCCCAGAAACCTTCGTAAGCGGTTCTGTCAGCTTTGAAGAGCTGATTCAGTTTGTCCGCTACTTTCTTGGTGATGTAGCTGTTCATTTTTTCCACATAGCCGTCGTTCTGCAATGCGCTTCTGGATACGTTCAGAGGCATGTCGGGGCAGTCCAGCACACCTTTGAGAAGCAGCAGAAATTCGGGTACCACTTCTTTGATGTTATCTGCGATATATACCTGATTGGAGTACAGTTTGATCTGACCTTCTACGACATCCATCTGTTCTACCAGTTTAGGGAAGTACAGGATACCTTTCAGACGGAAAGGATAGTCCATGTTCAGGTGAATCCAGAACAGAGGGTCATTCAGGTCGAAGAATACTTTGTGGTAGAATGCTTTGTATTCTTCATCGGTACAGTCTTTGGGCTGTTTCAGCCACAGGGGAGAAGGATCGTTCAAAGGTTTGGGTTCTTCCTCTTTATCCTCTTCTTTTTCACTGCCTTCAGCGCTTTCTGTTTCTTCTGCTTTATCTTTGTTTGCTTTTGCCAGGATTTCGTCCTTTGTCAGTGTGGCAGCTTCTTCCTGAGAAATATGGATGGTGTTGTCTTTTTTCTCGGGTTCTGCTTTTTCTACTTTTTCTTCGTCATTGGTGATGACATCGATAAAGATAGGAACGGGCATGAATGCGCAGTATTTCTGCAATGCTTCGTACATTTTGCTTTCATCCAGGAATTCTTCGCCGTCTTCGCTGACGTGCAGTGTGATGGTGGTACCGCGTTCTGTACGGGTGCCGTCTGCCATTTCGTAGTCGATGCCGTCTGCACAGCTCCATTTTGCAGCTGCTGCGCCGGGCAGGTAGGACAATGTATCAATTTCTACTTTATCGGCTACCATGAAAGCGGAGTAGAAGCCCAGACCGAAATGACCGATGATTTCGTTGTCGCCATCTGCTTTTTCTTCGTATTTGGACAGGAAATCTGTTGCGCCGGAGAAGGCGATCTGGTTGATGTATTTCTTGATTTCCTCGTCGGTCATACCGATACCGTTATCCACGATCTGCATGATCTTTTCGTCTTTGTTCAGTACCACATGAACGGAAAAGTTTTCATCAGCGGGGATGTGGTCTGCTTCCCCCATGATCATGAGCTTTTTCAGTTTGGTTACTGCGTCACAGGCATTGGATACCAGTTCACGGATGAAAATATCCTTATCGGTATAGAGCCATTTTTTGATAATTGGTAAGAAATTTTCACTGTTAATGGAAAGATTCCCTTTTTCATTCATACTATTCAGCCTCCTATGATTGATGGAAAAATCCATATATTTTCTGCTTTACAAAGAATATTGTAACACTCGGAGGACAAAAGTCAAGAAAAAATTAGCACTCAATCAAATTGAGTGCTAACAAAATTTCGATTATTAATTTTCTTTCTGAATGGAAATGCCATGGCTCTGGCAAAAGTCCAGCACCCAGCTTTCCCACTGGGCTTCGTGGGTCTTATCCAGAGAAAAACTTTCCTGAGCGGCAGAAAGGGTGCATAATAAGGTATCTTCCCGGAATAACAGATTCCAGAACAACGCCTTTGCGTTGGGGAAAGATGCTGTTTTTTCCTGAGAAAGGGAAAGGACAAGCTTCATGTTCTTTGGTGTTTTCTTTCCTTTCACTGCCTGAAACACAAGGGACTTGATCTCGCTCCAGCTGCACCAAGGCTCTGTGACGGTTTCGTCGTAATAATCCAGATCCCGTTTGCCGTCAATGGAAACGTAGGCAAAAGCGGAGATTTCTCCCTGTCGAAAAGCAAAATCGTCAAAGGCATCGCCCTTTAAGAGCAGCGCCATAAAGTGTCTGGTGTCTGGTATGGTAAAAGCAAGCATTGCTGTATCCTCCTTTGGTTTCTTCGCCTGTCATTATACATTTTTTTGTCTTCTTTGACAATGCACGGGAGGCGGAAAGGAAAAATCATGTATTTTTATTGCGTTTGATGCCATGCTATATTATAATGAAAGACAAGTATTTTTAATGTAAGAGGAAGTAGGAGGGAAAACCCTATGGCAGAAGAAAAAACAATGGAAAACAGTGGTCTGGGTGCCACCGGTAACTTTATACATAACTATATCCAGGCAGACCTGGAAGGGGAACTGAATAAAATTCATACCCGTTTCCCGCCGGAACCCAATGGCTATCTGCACATTGGTCACGCAAAATCCATTTGCCTGAACTTTGGTCTGGCAAAACTTTACGGCGGTAAATGCAACCTGCGTTTTGACGACACCAACCCCACAAAAGAAGATGTGGAATATGTAGAAAGCATTCAGGAAGACGTAAAATGGCTGGGCTTCGACTGGGAAGACAGACTGTACTACGCTTCTTCCTATTTCCAGAAATATTATGAAGTGGCAGTGAAACTCATCAAAGAAGGTAAGGCTTTCGTATGTGACCTGACAGCAGAAGAAATGCGTCAGTACAGAGGTACACTGAGCACACCCGGCAAAGAAAGCCCTTACCGCAATCGTAGTGTGGAAGAAAACCTGGAACTGTTTGAACGGATGAAAGCAGGGGAATTCCCTGACGGTTCTCATACACTGCGTGCGAAAATCGACATGGCTTCTCCCAACATCAACATGAGAGACCCTGTCCTTTATCGTATTTCCCATGCGGCTCACCACACAACTGGTACAGAATGGTGCATCTACCCTATGTATGACTTTGCCCATCCTCTGGAAGATGCCATCGAAGGCATTACCCACTCCATTTGTACCATGGAATTTGAAGACCATCGTCCTCTGTACGACTGGGTAGTTAGAGAAGCTGGTTATACCGTAAATCCTCCCAGACAGATTGAATTTGCCCGTCTGGGTATGACAAATACTGTTATGAGTAAGAGAAAACTCCGTGCGCTGGTAGAAGACGGTCTGGTTGACGGCTGGGATGACCCTCGTATGCCGACCATCAGCGGTCTGCGCCGCAGAGGTTATACACCTGAATCCATTCGTGATTTCTGCGAACGTATCGGCGTATCCAAAGCAAACAGCATGGTAGACAGCGGTCTGCTGGATTACTGTATCCGTGACGACCTGAAAGCAAAAGCGCCTGTTGTTATGGCAGTTCTGGACCCTCTGAAACTGGTTATCACAAACTATCCTGAAGATCAGGTAGAAATGATGGAACTGGAAAACAACCCTGAAAATCCTGAACTGGGCACAAGACTGGCACCTTTCACAAGAGAACTGTATATCGAACGGGAAGACTTTATGGAAGAACCTGTGAAAAAATTCTTCCGTCTGGCTCCCGGCAAAGAAGTTCGTCTGAAAGGGGCTTACTTCGTAACATGCACCGATTTTGTCAAAGACGAAAACGGCAATGTGGTAGAAGTACACTGCACATATGACCCTGAAACAAGAAGCGGCAGTGGTTTTGAAGGCAGAAAAGTCAAAGGTACTCTGCATTGGGTAAGCGCTTCCGACAACGTGAAGGCAACAGCAAGACTGTACGACTACATGATGCTGGATAACCCTGACGATCCCAGCGGCGAAATGATCATGAACCCCAACTCTCTGGAAGTGAAGGAAAATGTAATCATTGAAAAATCCATCGCCGGTGCACAGAAAGGCCAGCGTTATCAGTTCATGCGTAACGGTTACTACATTGTAGATACCAAAGATACTACAGAAGATCATCTGGTATTCAACCGTATCGTGCCTCTGAAGAGCTCTTTCAAACTGAAATAAGATGATAGACAAAGCGTGTGTGTCTGAAAAGACATACACGCTTTTTTATCATGAGCAAGCAAAATATTTTTTGGTGAATGTACACTTTTGTATTGCAACAGTGGAAAAATAGGTGTATAGTTTTTGCATATGTATTCAAAATGGCGGGGGAACAGTGACAGTGTTTTTCTGGATAAAAAGAAGGAGGTACAAAGGAAAAGTAGGGAGAGTTCACAGAATTACCAAAGAAGATTATATATACAGAATATGGTATAAAATATACTGTATATTGTATATATAATGAAATTTTCGTGATTCAGGAGGAGGTAAATATGTTTCAACACGCGAACAAAGCCCTCATCGCAGCGGCTTTTTTATTTTGGCAATTGTCATCATTCCTATTGTGCTGGTGCCGGAAGCCATGGTAGCAGCCATTGGACAGGTTTATAACTTCATTACAACAGATATGGCATGGCTGTATTTGCTCATCGGTTTTGGTATGGCAGTAGGTGCCATCGTGCTCCTGACGACGAAATTTGGGGATATTCGTCTGGGGGACGGGATGCAAAGCCGCATTATAAAACATTTACTTGGATCGCTATGAACCTTTGCTCCGCGTTGGCAGCAGGTATCCTGATCTTTGGCATGTGTGAATGGATGTACTATGTAACAGGTACGCCTTTCGGCATCGAACCTTATTCCGTGCAGGTCTATGAATATGCTTCCACTTACGGCATGTTCCATTGGGGCTTTTCTGCATGGGCGTTTTATCTGGTGGCAGGGGTAGCCATTGGGTATCTGTATTGGAATAAAAAAATCGGCGATCTGCGTATCTCCGCCCTGTGCAGCAACCTCATCGGCGGTGACTCCAAAGGGAAAAAAGCCTTCCGCTGGGTACTGGATGCCATCATGGTATTCTGTTATTTCATGGCAATGATGACCACCGTCGGCATCGGTACACCTGTTATGGGGGAACTGGCAAGCAGCCTGCTGGGTATTGAAAACTCTTTTGCGCTGAAAATCGGCATTATCATCATTTTCTGTCTGTTCTTTACCCTTTCTACATCCAAAACCATTGCAAAAGGTATGGGACGCATCAGTGACTTCAACGTATGGCTGGCAATTGCCTTTTTCATTTTCGTACTCATCGTTGGGGACACCAGCTTTATTCTGAATAATATCGTCATGGCAATCGGTACCAATATCCGTGAATTTGTCCGCATGAGCTTTAACTCTGATGCCATTGCCCAGACAGGCTTTGTACGGAACTGGACCATTTTCTACTGGGCTTGGTGTGTGGCACTGACATTTATGTGCGGTCTGTGGATTGCCAGAACTTCTTACGGCAGAACATTCCGTGAAATCACTGTGGCAAACTGCATTTGGGCAGTATTGGCATGTTGGGTAACATTCGGTATTCTGGGTAACTATGGCATGGGTCAGGAACTGTTCCATGGCCAGAATTTCTCCGGCGTCATCAGCGAAGTAGGCAACAACGGCGTTACATTGCTGGTACTGCAGACCATGCCTTTGCCGAAACTTTGCATTTTTGTATTTATGATTCTGATTTTCTTCAATCTGGCAACTTCTGCCACAGCAAACGGCACCGCTTTGAGTATGTATACATCTAAAGGTCTGAAAGCCGATGAAGAACCCGATAGCTGGTACAAAACATTCTGGTGTGTACTGTTTATGATCATTCCCGTAGGCATTTTGCTGCTGGAACACAGCGTGGAAGGACTAAATGTGCTTAGTACCATTCAGTCCCTTATCACCATTTCCTCTTTGCCTGTACTGGTGGCACTGGTGGTATTGTTCTGGTCTTTCGGCAAAGTCCTGCGCAAAGATATTTCCGATGGCACTATCCGTCAGTATGTGGATAAGAGCAAAGAAAACAAATGGGGGAATGACTGATGGAAGAAAAATATGTAAATGCTTCTGTCGCATGGACACAGCAGTTTTGCCGTATCAACAGCTTTTTGGGTGCAGGCAAACGGGAAGTGGTGTTTCTGGCAGAAAAAATACTGAAAGAATCCTGTGACGCGAATGTCACTGTTTATGACGCTGATACAGAAGAACCTTATATCATCGCGGCGAAAACATGCGAAAACCCCAAATTCCAGCTTTTGCTGGAAGGTCATCTGGATGTGGTTTCTCCCGAAGGCATGGAACATCCTTTTGACGCGGAGATCAAAGACGGCATTTTGTATGGTCGTGGCTCCGTGGATATGAAAGGCGGCTGCGGTTCCATGCTGGCGGCATTTGTGAATGCTTGCCAGAAACCCCTGGAAGGAGATTTGTACCTGATGTTTTCCACAGACGAGGAATACGCTGGGGAAGAAATCAAAAAAGCGCTGGAAAAGGGCTATCTGCCGAAAGTGGATTTTGCCCTGATTGCGGAACCGACTGGTGGAACCATGGCAACAGCACACAAAGGGGAAGCATGGATTGATGTGGAATTTTTCGGCAAAAGCGCCCATTCCAGCATGCCTCACATGGGGAAAAACGCCATTTACATGGCAACAGCATTTTTGCAGAAATTACAGGCATATCTGCCGGAATTGGAACAAATGGCACATCCCCTTTACGGCGCACCTACCATGAGCGTAGGTGTCATGGAAGGCGGCAGCACCCCCAATGTGGTGCCCCCTTACGCAAAAATGACCATTGACCTGCGGTATCTGCCGGGGCAGAAATCAGAACTGTTTTTGCAGAAATTGCAGGAACTGACTGCGGCATGTAAGGCAGAAGACCCTGACTTTTCCGTGAAAATTACCAAGACCGGCGAATGGAACGATGTCTGCACAGACAGAGAAGGCGCGACTTTCCTGCGTATCTGGCAGGCGGCTTCCAAAGCATTGGGAAAAGATGTGGAACTGACTGTTATGACTGGCTGGGGTGAAGGCGGCTTCATGAATCTTTACGGCATTCCTGTGGTATACTTTGGACCCGGGGAAAATGGCATGTCCCATCGTCCCGAAGAACAGATTCATGTGGATGAAATTAAAAAAGTGGCATTGGCTTATGAACAGATCATCAACGAGGTGTGTGGCATGAAACGAAATACATTGGAAGAAGTTTTGAAACAGACAGGCATTATGGTGGCAGATGGCGCCATGGCAACAGAACTGGAACGGATGGGCTGCGACCTGAACGACTCTCTTTGGAGCGCAAAGGTACTGGCAGAACAGCCGGAACTCATCGGAAAAGTACACCGCAGCTATTTTGAAGCAGGCGCAGACTGCGGTATCACTGCAAGCTATCAGGCAACCATTGATGGTTTCTGCAAACGCGGTTATACAGAAGCGGAAGCGGAAGAACTCATCCGCCGTTCTGTGGACATCATGGTGAAGGAAAGAGAAGATTGGTGGCAGGCAGAAGGCAAAGACGCTGGCAGAGCTTATCCTCTGGTATGCGCTTCCGTTGGACCTTATGGGGCATATCTGGCAGATGGCTCCGAATACCGCGGCAATTATGGCGTATCCAAAGAAGATTTGCGCAACTTCCATAAACGTCGTATGGAACTGTTGTGGGATGCAGGGGCAGACCTTTTCGCAGTGGAAACCATTCCTTGTCTGGATGAAGCACTTGTGGCAGCGGAACTGACACAGGAAATGAATGCGGCATGCTGGATCAGCTTCAGCTGCAAAAATGAAACAGAAATCAGCGACGGCACAAAGATTGCAGACTGCGCAAAAGCGCTGGAAGCCTTTGAATGTGTAAAAGCCATTGGCATCAACTGCACAGCCCCTCATTTTGTGGCAAGCCTCATCAAAGAAATCAAAAACAACAGCACAAAACCCATCATTGTATACCCCAACAGCGGTGAAGAATACGACCCTGTTACAAAAACATGGCATGGCAATAAAGATGGTAAATGCTACTGTGATTTTGCGGCAGAATGGATTGCTGCTGGTGCGAAAATCGTAGGCGGCTGCTGCCGTACCACACCGGATAATATCCGGGAAGTGGCGGAATTGGCAAGAAAGAAATAAGTTTGGATTGCCAGAAAGTAAAAGACAGAGAACTGTAAGCAAATTCCACTTAAGAAAATATGAAACTTCCTTTTTCTTGATTTTTTAAGGAAAATTACGACGGCTGTCTGCGGAAGGAAACATACGAAAAAACAGGAAAGCTGAAATCCTCTATTATGATGAACTGAACCCAAAAAGTTAGACAATATTTTCAAATTAAAATTGTTTAAGAAGCCAGAAGGGCTTGTTGTCTGTAAATTGCAGGTGGCAAGCCCTTTAACTTTGCTTTGATTCGATGGTTA
>NZ_JADCKK010000084.1:0-8854 GCF_014982935.1 Anaerotignum lactatifermentans
CTAATTATCCACTACAATTTTCAGACCAGCACTGGTGTGGTGGTCTTATTTTGATACCCAATTTTCAACCTGTATAAAATTTTCAATGTTCTTTTAATTTAGCCTTGACTTTTTATTTGCAGGCTGTTGTTTTCTTTTTCTTTTGCGTGCTTCCATCTGTGCACGCATTTCCTGCAGTTCCTTGTCAAAGCGTTTGGAACGCAGTCCCGGGAAAGCCTTCATCAAACGGCGCTGTACCATTGTTTCCTGTTCCAGTGCACGGGCTTTGTATTCCAGACGTTCCCGAATTTCATTGAAAATATATTCCCCACGCAGTCTTTCTTCCAGCTGCATCTGTTCGATATCTCCAAAAGTTTCGTCCATACGGGCTTTCCATTCCCGCAGGAATTCTGCTGTTGGATGATTTTCAAAATATTCCGCCAGTTCCTGACGAGCAGTATACAATTTTGTGCTTTCCAGTTTGGCACGGAGTTCTTCTCTTGCTTCGCTCAAATGAGCCAGTTTTTCGTTCAAATGCAGAATCTGCTGTACGGTAACGCCTGCATCTGCAAAAAGATAGATCATCAGCACTGTGCCCACACATTCCCCCAGCACAAGAGGAATCTTTGCCACAAAATCCGCAACTGCCGGCTGGATGAGACGCATGACAAATACGGTCAAAAGCCCCCACTCCACAGAGCGTTCCAGGCAGACGCGTCCTTTGATATTAAACTTTTTCTTGCTGTAATCCCACCACGAAGCGTGAAAGAGTTTTTCCAGCAATACCGCAACGGCGTATTCTACCACCGTTGCCACCAGAAAACCGCCGCAAAACAAAAGCAGCAGATTTTCCTGCACAGGTGAGAGCAAAACCAGAATGAGCAATGCCCCTGTACCATAAATGGGGCAAAGCGGTCCATTGATAAAGCCGCGGTTCACCCATTCTTTTGTGGTAATGGAAACGAAAGCCGATTCCATTGCCCAGCCCAGAAAGCTGTAAAGCATAAAATAGTAAAAGAGCTGAAAAAAGGTAAACCCAAAAAGCTCCGATGTCCACATATTTTACGCCTCCCCACTTTCTTCCGGCAAGGAAATGCCGCACTGTTTCACATAATCCACCATATCTGCAAGAGCCGTTTCTTTGTCTGTCAGGGAAAAATCAATCCACAGACCGTCGATTTGTCTGCGGAACCAGGTCAGCTGACGTTTGGCAAAGCGTCTTGTGCCTGTTTTCAGTTCGGTTACCGCATCCTCCAGAGAAATCTCTCCGGCAAAGTACGGCAGGAATTCTTTATAACCAAGTCCCTGCATAGAAACCAGACTGCCATCATAGCCTTTGTCCAGAAGCCCCTTCACTTCATCCAGCAGACCCGCTTCCATCATCAGGTCTACACGCTGTTCGATGCGTTCATAGAGCTTCTGGCGTTCCATGGTCAGTATGATGACTGCCGCCGCATAGGGGGATTCTTTCTGTTTCTGTTCGGCGTTGTGGTCAGAAAATTTCTGCCCTGTCATATGGTGATATTCCAGCGCACGAGTCACACGCTTCACATTATTCGCGTGGGTCGTTGCAGCGTATTCCGGGTCAATTTCCAAAAGTTTCTGAAAAAGCACTTCCGGTCCTTCTGTTTCCGCCTGTTTGTAGCATGCCTGACGGAAACTGTCGTCTCCATCTGTTTCTGTAAAAGCATTGTCGTAGAGCAATGCGTTGATATAAAAGCCGGTGCCCCCTACCACAATGGGAATTTTTCCTTTTGCCCAGATTTCTTCCATATAAGCCTTGGCTTTCTGCTGGAAGATCATGACATTATATTCCTCATCGGGATCAAATTCATCAATGAGGTAATGGGGTACGCCGTCTGCTTCTTCTTTCGTCACTTTCGCTGTGCCAATATCCATATAACGATAAACCTGCATGGAATCGGCAGAAATGATCTCACCACCGATTTTCTTTGCCAGCAGAATGGACATGGCTGTTTTGCCGCAGGCCGTAGGCCCGCCAATGATAATAAGCGGTTTTTTCATGGACATCCCTCAATTCTGTATGCGTTTGAATTTCTTTTCCAGTTCATAGCGGGTCAGCTCAATGATGGTCGGGCGTCCATGGGGACAGGTAAAGGGGTTTTCCAGCTTCAACAGCTGAGAAATGAGAGATTCTGCCTCTTGGATGCTCAAACGGTCATGACCTTTCACCGCCGCTTTGCATGCCATGGTTGCCACCGCTAAAATTTTTGTGTCATATACATTGGAAACGGTTCCATCACTGATGGCATCCAGTATTTCCGTAAAAAATCCTACGCCGCTGGGCTCTTTCAGCAGTACAGGAACGGCGTTCAGCCCAAAAGTATCATTGCCGAAAACTTCAAAGCCAAAACCGAAGCGTTCCAACAATTCCCGATTGTCTTTCAAAATCTGTGTTTCCATAGGTGTCAGCCGCAGCATCACAGGGCTTACCAGACGCTGAGAAATGACAGACTCCTGACGGAACTGGTTCATGAGATTTTCATAGAGTATCCGCTCATGGGCTGCATGCTGGTCGATGAGGTACACACAATCTCCCTGTTCCACCATCCAGTATGTGCGGAAAATCTGCCCAATGATTTTATAATTATGGAAAAACGCCTGTTTTTGTAGAGGTGTCTCCACTTTTTCCACAGGCTTTTCTTCGGAAATGCCATCCACCGCAAAATCTGCAGGAATCACAGGTGTTTCTGCTGTATAGGAAGCCACATCTTCCCGTACTACAGACCTCTCTGGCTGTTTCCGCTTCAAAAGCTGGTCTACACTGGGACCGCTTCCTGCCTTTGGCAGGTCTGTAAGTGGTGTATGATATGTTTTTTCTACTATCGGTTTCTCTGTGATACCAGATTTTTCTGTAACAATAGTTTTTTCCGGCTCAACCTGTTCTTCTTCCGCAGGCATTTCCGGCAATTCCGCTTTCCGCTGAAGAATCATATCCACAAGGCTCTGCTGTTCCACCTTTGGTTTCGGTTCTGCCGCCGGTTTCTTTTCCCAACTGCTTCTGGGAATCAGCACCTGATCCTGAAAAGCAGAAGAAATGGCGTCATAGAAAAAGTCATAGACCTCATCATCATTTTTGAACCGTACTTCCAGTTTTGCCGGATGAACATTCACATCCACCTGTGCCGCGTCCACTTCCAGATTCAGCACATAAACAGGGAATTTCCCGATCATAATTCTGGTTTTATAAGCATCCTCCACGGCAGAGGAAACAATGCGGTTTTTGATGAAACGACCGTTGATGAACAAATTTTCATAATTGCGATTGCCTCTGGACAATTCTGGTTTTCCGATAAGCCCAGACAACCGGTAATCTCCTCTTTCAAAGGAAATTTCCATCATGGAAGTTGCCGCTTCTTTGCCGTAAACATAAAATACGGAAGCTTTTGCGTCACCATTTCCTGCTGTGTGAAGCATAGTAGAGCCGTTATTGATATAACGGAAAGATAGTTCCGGATGCCCCAATGCCAGTTTGTTCATGAGGTCAGAAACATAGCCGCTTTCCGTTGCCGGTTTTTTCAGAAATTTTCGTCTTGCAGGCACATTATAAAAGAGATTGCGGACAATGACTGTTGTCCCTTCGGTGCATGCCACATCCTGAAAAGATTTCACCTCTCCGGCGCTGATTTCAATACGGGTGCCTGTTTCCTCGTCTTTGGTGCGGGTAGTCATTTCCACCTGAGAAACAGCGGCAATGGATGCCAATGCTTCCCCACGGAACCCCATGGTATAGAGGTGTTCCAAATCCTCAATCTGGGACAATTTGCTGGTGGCATGGCGGAGGAAGGCTTCTTTTACCTGTTCCTTAGGAATGCCGCAGCCGTTATCTGTCACACGAATATACGAAATGCCGCCTTCCTTAATTTCCACCGTCACGGTGCTTGCGCCGGCGTCCATGGCGTTTTCCGTCAGTTCTTTGACTACGGACTTGGGGGATTCTACCACTTCCCCTGCCGCGATTTTATTGATTGTTTTCTGATCAAGAAGTTGTATCTTTTGCAAATACAGTCCTCCTTTCTATCACATGCCCTTTGCCTTTTTCTGAAGGTCAAAGAGTTTTTGCAGGGCTTCAATGGGCGTCATTGCCATAACATCCAGCTGTTTCAGTTCCTCTGTCAGCTGCATTTCGCCCATGTTGAACATATTTACCTGCTGCACGGTTTCTTCCTGCTGTTCCTGGGATTCCACCGCGATTTTTTTCGCTTTTTTCGTAATATCTGCCGCGTTGAGCTGTTTCAAAATCTGGTTACTGCGTTTGATAACTTTCGGCGGCAATCCTGCCAGACGGGCAACCTGCACGCCATAGCTATGGTCCGCGCCGCCTCGCTGGATTTTACGCAGGAAGATGATATCCTCTCCCTGTTCCTGTACGGCAATGCAGTAGTTTTTCACCCCTGCCAGTTTGCCTTCCAGCTCTGTCAATTCGTGATAATGTGTGGCAAAGAGGGTTTTCGCTCCCACATGTTTTGTATCCGCAATATATTCCAGCACTGCCCATGCAATACTCAAACCATCGAATGTGCTGGTGCCTCTGCCGATTTCATCCAGAATCAGCAGACTTTTGGGTGTGGCATGGTGCAGGATGTTTGCCACTTCCGTCATTTCCACCATAAAGGTACTCTGTCCGGCACTCAGGTCGTCAGAAGCCCCTACACGGGTGAAAATACGATCAACAACACCGATATGGGCAGAAGACGCAGGCACAAAACTGCCAATCTGCGCCATAAGCACAATGAGGGCTGTCTGCCGCATATACGTAGATTTCCCTGCCATATTGGGACCAGTGATGATTGCCAAACGGGTATCGCCGCTGTCCAGATAAGTATCATTGGAAATAAACTGTCCTGCCATGGCTTTTTCCACCACGGGATGACGACCTTCTTTGATATCAATAATGTCGCCTTCATCCACCACAGGTTTGGTGTAATTCTGTTTTTCCGCAACTTCTGCCAAGGACTGCAAAGCGTCAATGACAGAAATGATGTGGGCGCAAAGCTGAATCCGTTCCACTTCCGCCGCAACGGCGTTACGGATTTCCGTAAAGAGCTGGTATTCCAAATCCACAATTTTTTCTTCGGAACCCAGAATCAGTTCCGCCAGATCGTTCAGTTCCGGTGTAATGAAACGCTCACAGTTGGCAAGGGTCTGTTTACGGATATAGTTTTCCGGCACATCTTCCAGATTGGACTTTGTCACTTCCAGATAATAGCCAAAAACTTTATTGAAACGGATTTTCAGGTTTTTGATGCCTGTTTTTTCCCGTTCTTCTTCTTCCATTTGTTCAATCCAAGCCTTGCCTTCGGTTTTGGCTTTGGTATAGGTATCCAGTTCATCGGAATACCCGGGCTTGATCATGCCGCCTTCTCTTACAGAAAAAGGAGGGTCTTCCACAATTGCCTGATCAATCAGGTCATGGATGTTTTCCAGAGGGTCCAGTTTTTCATAGATTTCCTGCAAATATCCGCTTTTGCATCTGCCCAGTGTCCGTTTCAATAAAGGCAGATTTTCAATGGAATTTTTCAGCATGGACAACTCTCTGGCATTGGCTGTCTGATATACCACACGTCCCATAATACGTTCAAAGTCGAACATGGTACGGAGAATATCCTTGATTTCTTCCCGCAGGAACAAATCGTTTTTCAATTCTTCCACGGCATCCAGACGTTTGCAGATTTCCGCTGCGGAAAGCAAAGGCTGTTCCACCCATTTTCTCAGAGTTCTGGCGCCCATGGCTGTTTTGGTTTCATCCAGCACGCTCAGCAGAGAGCCTTTCTTATTTTTCTCCCGCATGGTTTCTGTCAATTCCAGATTTCTCCGGCTGGCAACATCCAATGGCATAAAATCGCCAATGGTGTAATATTTCAGTACAGAAATATGCTCCAGATCATTTTTCTGGGTTTCCAGCAAGTACCACAGCAGCCCCCCTGCCGCGGAAACAGCAATTTCTTTTTTCGCCAGCCCAAAACCATCCAGAGAAGATACATGGAAATGATGTTCCAGCGTATCTTTGGCTGTCGCGTAGGCAAACATGCGGTTATCCACATCACTGAAAGCAATGCGGAAACGCTCTTTCAGGTCTTTTGCCACAGGGTGTTCCAAAAAAGCTTCGTTGCACACCACTTCCGCCGGAGAAAAACGCGCCACTTCATCCAGAATACGAGAAGCTGCCAAAATAGTCGGGAATTCTGTTGTCTGGAATTCCCCTGTAGAAACGTCGCAAACACTTAAGCCATAGCCGTTTTTCCCGCCAAAAATAGACATGATGTAATTGTTCTTGCTTTCATCCAGCACTGTATGGTCTAACACAGTACCGGGGGTAATGACGCGGATGACTTCCCGTTTTACAATGCCTTTTGCCTGTTTGGGGTCTTCCACCTGTTCACAAATGGCTACGTGGTAGCCCTTTTCCACAAGACGGGCAATGTATCCATCGGCGCTGTGGAAAGGTACGCCGCACATAGGCGCGCGCTCCTCCTGCCCCCAGTCTTTTCCCGTCAATGTAATTTCCAGTTCTTTTGAGGCGATGACGGCATCTTCAAAAAACATCTCATAAAAATCGCCCAAGCGGAAAAAAAGCAGACAATGCTTATACTGTTCTTTGATCGCAAAGTACTGCTCCATCATGGGTGTTATTTTCGCCATCCATCTTCCTCCTTTCCTATGCTATTTTACAAGCAAACCCGAACCCCTGTTTTGCAGGAGTTCGGGTACTGTCACACAATCTTTTTTACTTACTGCACCATTAGTGGCAGCCACCGCCACAGGATGCGCAGGCACTGGGACTGCAGCCACCACTCTGTTCAGGATCTTCGCCAGCCAGTGTTGCTGTGATGATGTTGAATACAGAGTTCATGAAGTTGTTGAAGTTCATTTCTGCTGTATACAGATCTGCTGCCAGTTTATTGTTTTTAATGATTTCGCCGCGCGCTTTCATTTCTTCAGCGAATTTTTTCTGTTCTTCGGGAGCGATGCCGCCAGCCTGCATTTTCGCCTGGAATTCGTCATGCATCTGTGTATATTCTGCGACTGCTTTGGAAATTTCAGGGTCTTGTTCATAAGCTATTTTTGCAGCCAGAAGTGCTTCTACCTGAGGAGTTTTCTGCAGTTCTTCGCCCAATGTTCTTGCTAATTCAAATACGCTTGCCATGTTATTTCACCTTAAATCCTTTCTCCAATTACATAAAATGTTTTATTTTCTATAATCTTCACAGGCACCATCTGACCGATAAGGTCTTTGCTGCCTGAAAAATGCACCAGTGTATTCTGTTCGGTTCTGCCTGTCAGAATGTTTTCATCATGCTTGCTGACTTCTTCCACCAATACAGGCAGGACTTTGCCAACCTGTTCCTCTGTTACTTCGTGAACGATGGGGTTCAACACCTGTAACATACGGTCGAAACGGTCTTTCACCACATCTTCCGGCACCTGATTTTCCATCTTCGCCGCAGGAGTGCCTGTCCGTTTGGAATAAATGAATGTAAAAGCAGTGCAGTAACGTGCTTTGCGGATGACATCCAGTGTTTCCTGAAAATCTTCTTCTGTTTCACCAGGGAAACCAACGATGATATCGGTACTCAGTGTGATTTCCGGCATTGCTTCCCGTACTTTCCGCACCAGTTCCAGATACCCTTCCTTGGTGTAATGACGGTTCATTTTCTTGAGGATTTCCGT
This sequence comes from Anaerotignum lactatifermentans, assembly GCF_014982935.1. Classification (NCBI taxonomy): domain Bacteria; kingdom Bacillati; phylum Bacillota; class Clostridia; order Lachnospirales; family Anaerotignaceae; genus Anaerotignum; species Anaerotignum lactatifermentans. Next base: position 7,672 of record NZ_JADCKK010000084.1, read on the forward strand.
ACTGCCGGACTGGAAAGGCAGATGCAGGTTTTTGCAAACCTTATCACATTCCTTCATTGCCAGAATCAGTTCATCGGACATATCTTTGGGATGAGAAGTCATAAAACGAATACGTTCAATGCCTTCCACCTCATTTACCATACGCAGCAGTTCTGCGAAGGAAACTGGATTTTCCAGATTTTTACCATAAGAGTTTACATTCTGACCCAGCAGCATGACTTCTTTGACGCCATCTGCCGCAAGTTTGCGTACTTCTGCCAGAATGTCTTCGGGTGTTCTGCTGCGCTCTCTGCCGCGTACATAGGGCACAATGCAGTAAGAGCAGAAATTGTTGCACCCGAACATAATGTTGACACTTGCCTTGTAAGGGAAATGTCTGATGCTGGGCAGGTCTTCCACCACTTCCTGATTTTCCTGCCAGATATCGAAAACGGTGCAGCCGCTTTCTTCTCTGGTTTTCATCAGTTCCGGCAGCTTATACAGATTGAAAGTGCCGAAAACCAAATCCACGTGGCGGTATTTCTGACGGATGGTTTCCAACACCGTATCCTGCTGCATCATACAGCCGCAAAGTGCTACCACCGCATCGGGATTTTCTTTTTTGTAATGTTTCAGCCATCCCAGTTTGCCGTATACCTTCAGTTCCGCATTTTCACGGACACAACAGGTATTGTAGATGATGAAATCCGCTTCTGTTTCTTCCTGGGTACGTTCATAACCCATTTCATCCAGCATACCTTCCAGTTTTTCCGAGTCATGGGCGTTCATCTGACACCCAAGGGTTACAACTTTCGCAAAAAGTGGTCTTCCTAATTTTTCGCTCTTTTGTCTTACAAGTTCTCGAACATACTGTATATTCTCTTGTATTCGCTCTCTTTCGTTAATTTCTGTATTAGTAATTTGATATGGACCTTTATATCTTAATGCCGTATCTTGATCATTTCTACTTGATTCCAATTCTCCACCGCCTTAATTCTAATTAGAAAGCATTCATAGAATAATATAACATAAAATGAAAACAAAAAAAAGTCTCTCCTTGAAAACAGGAAATACTTTTTTGTGGGTTTGTCAAACATATGTTACACCCTCCTTAATAAATTCCTTCAGGACAGTCTGTGGGGATTTCCAACCCAGAGGTCTCATAGGGAACAGATTATAGTCCCTACGGTTATAGACTTGGAGC
>NZ_JADCKK010000085.1:0-8827 GCF_014982935.1 Anaerotignum lactatifermentans
GCTCGTAAATTTGTGCGGTTAGTCTTTGCACTGCTCAAAGACAATCGTTTATATCGTCCGGCAGAATAGATTTTTCTATCTGCCGATACACTAACCCTGCTCATTTTTCAAAAATACGATTTGCAGGACTTAGGTGGGTGTTTTTGTCTTTTTGAAACATAGCTGAAAGTATATCTTTCAATATTGTTTTTATCTTGACATATCACCGCTGGACTTTTTCTATCGTCTTCTCTTAATCTTCATTGTATTTGCAGGCAAAAGGTCTGATTTGGAATACAGCCTTTGCTACATCGTCAAATGCTTCCGGTGTCAGGGACTGTGCGCCGTCACACAGTGCTCTTGCCGGGTCATTATGCACTTCAATCATGAGCCCGTCTGCCCCAGCTGCTGTTGCTGCCATTGCCATGGGTTTTACCATGTTGGAGTGTCCTAATGCATGGCTGGGGTCTACAATAACAGGCAAATGTGTCAGTTTTTTCAAAACAGGAATAGCAGACAAATCCAGTGTATTTCTTGTTTTGGTTTCAAATGTGCGGATACCTCTTTCGCAGAGGATGACGTTTTCGTTGCCACCAGCCATAATGTATTCCGCACTCATAAGCCATTCCTCAATGGTATTTGCCAGCCCACGTTTCAGCAGGATGGGTTTGTCGATGGTACCCAGTTCCCGCAGCAGATCAAAGTTCTGCATGTTTCTTGCCCCTACCTGAATCACATCAACGGATTCAAACATAGGCAGATGGCTGATATTCATGATTTCAGATACGATAGGCAATCCTGTTTTTGCCTTTGCTTCTTCCAGCAGTTCAATGCCTTCGCCTTTCAGACCTTGGAAAGCGTAAGGGGAAGTTCTGGGCTTAAATGCGCCGCCGCGAAGCAAGCCTGCGCCGGATTTTTTCACACATTCCGCAATGTAGCACACCTGCTCTCTGGACTCTACGGAGCAAGGACCAGCAATGATTTGGAAATTGCCGCCGCCAATCTTCACGCCGCCGATGTCCACCACCAAGTCTTCATTGTGGAATTTTCTGTTTGCATTTTTAAATGGCTCTTGTATCCGTTTTACGTTTTCTACAATGTCCAATGCTCTTACCAAATCCATATCCACCTGAGAGGTATCCCCCACCAGACCGATGATGGTATGGGTTTTTCCAATGGAAACATGGGTTTCAATCCCCATGCTGTGAATCCACGCTTCCAAGTTTTCCAGTTGTTCCGGTTTTGTATTCTGTTTCAGTACAATAATCATTCCACTTACCTCCTTCATGATAAAACGCTTCCTTTCATCGCTGCCTACCCTTCTTTCCTACAAAAAAGAAAGACTCCGCAGCGAATTTCACTGCGAAGTCCTATATGTCCTTCCAAAGAAAAAAACAACAAAACGAACCGTCTTTTCCTAACAGCAAAATTCACTTTGAATCTCTGAAAACACGGTAAAAATAAAAGTATGCAGTTGCAGCAAAATTATTTTGAATCATAAATATGCAACCCTTTCGTCTGGTTATTTTTTCTCATACTATCACAAAGGATTGCCGATGTAAACCCCCAATATGGAAAAAGCTGCGCTTCTATGAAACCTGTTGAAAAATCAAAAATCCTCTGCAAAAATACCGTCACTTTGCACATCTCAGAAAAACAACTGTCTTTTTATACAAAGGAATATGTTCTTTTTTGTGCATGTTTTATGGAACATGTATCTTGGACTCCCCTTCTCCCATTGGTCATTTTTTAAGTGTTTTGCAGTGAACATCTCGGTTTTGTCCTTCTCTGACAAACGTCCCCTTTTATTTGCACTTTTCCTAAAAACAGCAAACGGAATACCATTAGAGACATCTTCCAAAAAAAATAAAGAAAGCTGAAATCTTTCTGGTACAAAGGATCTCAGCTTTCTTATTTTTATAGGATTTGATCAAATATGTTTTCTTCTGAAAACAGTCGTCACAACTCCCCTTAAGAAATCAACAAAAATAGGAAATGTTTATTTAAGGGAAATTGCTCTATGTATCCCATCGTTTTTATTTTATTCTGATTCTCTTGGCATTTTCCATGCTGTATGGTCTGTATGGAGCAAGTGATGGGCTTTTTCTCCCAAAGGTTCGCCCAGGAAATCTTTATACAATGCCTGGATTGCCGGATTTTCATGGCTGAAACGCAGGTTTGCGATATCATCCAGGAAATACAGGTGATTTCCGCGGCATTCTGCCTGTTCCAGTCCATCTTTGATGGGCTGACCGCCGCCGCCGGCACAACCGCCGGGACAAGCCATGATTTCCACAAAGTCATAATGGGCTTTGCCTTTACGCAGGGCTTTCACCAGTTTTCTAGCATTGCCCAAACCACTGGCAACAGCCACCCGCAGGGTTTTGCCTGCCAGTTCAAATTCCGCTTCTCTCCAGCCTTCCTGTCCACGGACATTCTGGAAAGCATCTGGAGCCGCATTTTCGCCGTTTACCAAATAATAAGCGCTGCGCAGAGCCGCCTCCATAACACCGCCGGTCACACCGAAAATAACGCCAGCACCCGTCGCTTCTCCAATAGGATCATCAAAAGGTGTGCTTTCCAGCAGATCAGGACGGATATGTTCCGCACGGAGCATGCGCACAAATTCTCTGGTAGTCAGTACCAGATCCACATCTCTTTCCGTTCCTGCATCATTCATGGTAGGCAGGATATTTTCACTCTTTTTGGCAATGCAAGGCATGATGGACACACTGAATACATCTTCTTTCGCAATGCCCAGTTTTCCTGCGTAATAAGCCTTCACAACTGCCCCAAACATCTGCTGGGGAGATTTTGCTGTGGAAAGACATTCCGTCATGTCGGGATACTGGCTCTTCATAAACCGTACCCACGCAGGACAGCAAGATGTGAACATGGGATACTGATGTTCTCCCTCACTCAAACGGCGCAGCAGTTCACTGCCCTCTTCCATAATGGTCAGGTCTGCCGCAAAGTCTGTATCAAAGACATAGTCTACGCCCATCATTTTCAAAGCTGTAACAATCTTTCCAACCTCAGCTTCTTCGTGAGAAAGACCCATTTCTTCCCCCCAGGAAGCCCGTACTGCAGGTGCAATCTGTACAATGACTTTTTTCTTGGGATTTGCCAATGCAGCAAAGAACTGTTCTGTGTCATCTCGTTCACTCAATGCTCCCACAGGACAGTGGGTCACGCACTGCCCGCAGAAAGAACAGTCGGAATCCATAATACGATTGTTATAAGCGACATCGACAGTGGTTCTGGCACCAGTACCTTCTACGTCCCAAATATGCAGATCCTGCACCTTATCACAAATCTGGATACAGCGCATACACTTAATACATTTAGAAGCATCTCGAATCAAAGGGGAACGAGGGCTCCACTGATAAGGAGGCACCTGCATTTCATAAGGCTGACGACGAATATCCAAATCGTTGGCAATGGTCTGCAATGTACAGTTGCCACTGCGCACACACATGGTACATTTGCTGTCATGCTGAGAAAGGATCAGTTCCACATTGGTCTTTCTGACTTCTCTAACTCTTGGGCTGTTGGTATAGACCACCATGCCTTCGCTGACAACATTATTGCAGGAGGAAATGAGTTTATCAACGCCTTCCACTTCCACCACACAAACACGGCAAGCGCCAATTTCATTGATATCTTTCAAATAACACAGGCTGGGCACATAAATGCCAGCAGCTCTTGCCGCTTCCAGAATGGTGGTATTTTCTTTTGTCTGTACTTGTTTTCCATCTATAGTCAGATTTACCATTTTTCCACCCTCCCTCCTTTGAAGTTGCCATAGCCGTAATGGTCACACCGCAGACAGCGGCAGCTTTCCTGCATGGCTTCTTCGTGGGTCAAGCCGCATTCAATCAAATTAAAGTCATGGTTTCTTTCACCGGCACTGCGTTCTGTGGTGTTAACTCTGCCGCCGGCAGGCATTACATTCAGCCGTACAGGAGGGATTTCCACATCCACTGTAATCTGGTGATTGAAACCTAAGTATTCATCAATATTAGCAGCTGCAACCTTACCAGCTGCGATGGCACGAATGACTGTAGCAGGACCTGTTACGCAGTCACCGCCAGCAAATACACCATCAATGTTTTCAAAGTCACTGCTTGCCATGGCATCAATAACGCCGCGTTTGATGGGCACACCGTATTCTTCAAATGGCTGTGTTTCGATGCCCTGCCCAATGGCAACAATGATAATGTCACAAGGAATCCGTACAGGAGGCGCGTCAGCAGGCATGGGACGAGGTCTGCCGCCGCTGTCCATAGGACCTACAATCTGGGGCTGTGCCCACAGAGCTGTTACATTATCGTCCTCATCGCCGGAAATCCGCAGAGGCGCATGCATACACATGATTTCACAGCCTTCACCCAATGCGCCTTCGATTTCATCAGGCAGTGCTGTCATATCCACTTTTCTTCTGCGGTAAACGCAGGTAACGCTTTCCGCACCCAGACGTTTCGCACTTCTGGTACAGTCCATGGCTACATTGCCGCCGCCAACGACAACCACACGTTTTTTTCGGAAGTCTGGCAGAGCGCCGTCGCCAATGCTGCGCAGCATCTGTACCGCAGACATAACGCCACGTTTGTCTTCCCCTTCGATGCCAATCTTTTTATCACTCTGGGCACCAATGGAAATATAAATACAGTCAAAAGCATCTTTGATCTGCGGCAGGGTCACATCTTTGCCCACTTCCACACCTGTATGTACGGTAATACCTGTGGAAAGAATTGCTTCCAAATCCTCATCCAGTCTTTCTCTTGGCAAACGATAGCTTGGAATGCCATAACGGAGCATACCGCCCAGTTTTTTATTCTTTTCAAATACTTCTACATGATGTCCCATCAATGCCAAATAATAAGCCGCGCTCAAACCGCCGGGACCGCCGCCCAGAATGGCAACTTTCTTTCCTGTTGGTTCTGCACAAGGCGGTGCAGGCACAACGCCTGCATGATCCACAGCATACCGTTTCAACGCACGAATATTGATGGCATCATCCACCATATTTCTGCGGCACCGTGCTTCACAGGGATGTTCACAAACCATAGCACAGGACGTTACAAAGGGATTGTCTTTTCGAATGAGCCGTACGGCATCCGCATAACGTTCATGGGAAATCAAGGCAATATATCCGGGAATATCCACATTGGCCGGACAGAGAGCCACACAGGGCACCGGCTGGTAAATATTGAACAGACAGCGTTTGTTATGAATATGTTCCAGATAATCATCCCGGAACCCTAATACCCCACGCAATACCATTTCTGCCGCTTCTGTCCCAATGGCACAATCAGCGGAATTCTTGATGACACGAGCGGTTTTTTCGATCAGCTGCAGATCCTCCTCACTGCCTTTGCCGTCCAAAACCCGTTCCAGCAACACCTGTAACTGTCCCAGACCAACACGGCAGGGAACACATTTCCCGCAAGTCTGGGCATGACACAGCTTCAGAAAAGCCGCAGCCATATCCACAGGACAAAGCCCGGGAGGACTGGCAATGATCCTACGTTCTACATCCCGATAAAGCCCTTCCACAACGGTCTGCGCCTTATTGGGTGTGATAATACTCAATCTGCTCATATCGCACCTCCTTACTAGGTATCCGCCTGATAAAAAAAGTGTGCCCAACCCTAGAAGAAATTCCAGTTTTTCACTTTTGGGCTCCAGCACTTTTCCTTCACAGGCTTCTATTTACAACAATCTTTTTTTGCCGGAATTTTCACAGAAAAAACACTCTGGAAAATTGTCGACAAACAAACAAAGGATTGCACAGTTCCCTCAAACCATAAGAAAAAATATTACTTTATTCCCCGTTTGTTCTTTTTATTATACCATAATCTTTTTATTTGTTCTAATAGAAAAAAGGAATCCTTTGATAAGGATTCCCTGTATGTTCTACCAAAAATATTCAGTTTTTCTGTGTGGCTCTGTCACAACAAATGGTTGATTTTTGACGAGAAATAGCGTATAATAATAGTAAGAAACAGTACCACCGAAGGAGGTAATTGGATATGCCTACTATCAAAGACGCATTAGATATTATCGGTAAGTTGACTGTCGCAGAGCAGGAAAGCCTTAAAACAATGCTTTTAAGTCCTGCCTTTGTAAAGTCTTTGAATATTGAAGATTTCGTAGCAAAGGAACGCTTTGCAAATGGTCGTGTATGCCCTCTTTGTGGCTGTATCCATGTGGTTCGCAATGGTCATCGTAAAGATGGCACACAGCGATATGTATGTAAGGATTGTGGCAAGTCCTTCGTGATTGCTACGAACTCCATTGTGTCTGGTACAAGAAAAGACTTGTCCGTGTGGGAGCAGTACATTGATTGTATGATGAATGGCTTATCCATTCGTAAGACTGCTGTTGCTTGTGGGATTCACAGAAACACCGCATTCCTTTGGAGACACAAGATTTTGGATGCACTTCAGAATATGGCAGACGATGTTACCCTTGACGGCATTATTGAGGCTGACGAAACTTTTTTCGCCATCTCGTACAAGGGCAATCATAGCAAGAGTAAGACATTTGCTATGCCACGCAAGGCTCATAAGCGTGGTCATTCTACACATATCAGAGGCTTGTCCCAAGAAAAGGTATGTGTTCCTTGTGCGGTTAATAGGAATGGCTTGTCTATCTCCAAGATTACGAATACTGGTAGAGTTTCTACAAGAGATTTACATCATATTTATGATGGTAGGATTAAGACCAATTCCACTCTTGTTACGGACAAGATGAACTCCTATGTGAGATTTACAAATGCCAATGGCATTGACCTTGTGCAGTTAAAGACTGGCAAAGCCAAGAAAGGCATTTATAATATCCAACATATCAATAGCTACCATAGCCAGCTAAAGAGGTTTATGCGTGGCTTTAACGGTGTTTCTACCAAGTATCTGAACAACTATCTTGTGTGGAATAACCTTGTAAATTACGCCAAAGAAAGCGACATGGAGAAAAGGAACATCTTCTTAACTTTCGTTTTGGCAACATTGAAAACTGCTAAATGCAGAGATTTATCAAACAGACCAGCAGTTCCTCTGGTCGCCTAATTAGAATTTGTGGAGATGATAAGATGGTCAATATAACAGATGTAAAACAGATTCTTCAATTTGCAATAGATGCGGAGATTAAAGTCTTTCTTGATGGTGGCTGGGGTGTAGATGCTCTTCTTGGATATCAGTCAAGAGCCCATAATGATATTGACATTTTTGTAGAAAAGAACGATTATCAGAACTTTATAGAAATAATGAAAGCTAATGGCTTTTATGAGATTAAGATGGAATATACAACATTGAACCATACTGTATGGGAAGATTTGAAAAACAGAATTATTGATTTGCATTGTTTTGAATATACGGACGAAGGTGAAATTCTTTATGATGGGGATTGTTTTCCGGTAGAAACTTTTTCGGGTAAAGGAAGAATTGAGGAAATAGAGGTTTCCTGTATTGAACCATATAGTCAAGTAATGTTCCATCTGGGATACGAGTTTGATGAAAATGATGCACATGATGTGAAGTTATTGTGTGAGACACTTCATATCGAAATTCCAAATGAGTATAGATAACTGCAAATAACAGTTTGTAGGGGAGTTCTGATACTCCCCTATAAAAATGGCTATTTATCAACTGTTTGTTGTGACATAGCCTTCTGTGTAAACGTTCTTGTTTCCTCGTCATAGGCATATCCCTCTGCGGCAACTACCTCTTTCATATCTTCCAGATTTGCATACAGTTTCTTACCATCATAAACGCAGGCAATACGAATGCCTTCTCCTGTCAGTGCATATCCAGAAATCAGTCGCTGCTCCATAAAATCCTGAGAAACTGTTTCTAAGGGAACCTGGTAATTTTCTACCGCGCCATCTTGATGCATATGCAGGATGCCTTTATGAAGCGCAAAAGACAAATCCATGTTTTCCGCCAGCTCCGGCAGACTCACATACTCCTCTGCGAAAGATTCTTTTGTAAAAGGAATATCATCCGTCAAGACCTTCTCAAAAAGGATGCAGCCCCAAGGCGTCCGCAGCGGCATGGTGGGACGCAAAGGATACAAATCCCAATTGTCTTCCGCTTCTTCCTTCTTTTCAACCAGATAAACACTAAATCTCGTTTGCTGTAATTGTTCCATATTCTCCCATATGCCGCTATAAGTCATGTAGGACTGGTCCAAATTTTCTCCAGTCAGACTTTCCACAGCCACCATCAATTCCCCATTGATGACTTTTGTAGGAACCAACAGCCCATTACAATATACATGATGCTTTTCTGCTTCATCGTGCACCACGATTTCCTCTTTCTCCACCGTTTTCATTCCTGGTGATAATGGATACAACACCCAATTCGTTTCCAGACTGCCAGTCATTTTATCTCCTTTTTGCAGTGCAAAACCATAATCCTGCAATCCTTCCACAGATATCCAATGTTTTTCTTCTAGTTCCGTTGTGGCTATCTCTGCACCATCAATGGTGATGGTGATTGAATGATCGCAGCCGCTCAACCCCAAAGCGCACAGAACAGCCAATAGAAAATAGAAATGTTTTCCCCAGCTTTTCATTTCTTCCTCCTAAAATATAACGATGCCCCCAACACGTTGTCTGCTTTCACTATATGCCCACTTTTGCCCTCTGTCAAGTCGGCATATTTGACAGGGTTTTCCGATTGTGCTATGATTTCTGCGAAAAACCCGATTTTATAAAAAAGTCCAGCGGTGATATGTCAAGATAAAAACAATATTGAAAGATATACTTTCAGCTATGTTTCAAAAAGACAAAAACACCCACCTAAGCCCTGCAAATCGTATTTTTGAAAAATGAGCAGGGTTA
>NZ_JADCKK010000086.1:0-8359 GCF_014982935.1 Anaerotignum lactatifermentans
ACCCTGCTCATTTTTCAAAAATACGATTTGCAGGGCTTAGGTGGGTGTTTTTGTCTTTTTGAAACATAGCTGAAAGTATATCTTTCAATATTGTTTTTATCTTGACATATCACCGCTGGACTTTTTTTCTGCCGCATCAAATGCCCAGATTTTCCATTTCAAAAGCCAGATCATTGCTGATGAAATTTTCTTCTTCGTTATATTCTTTCCAATTTTCCTTGTTCCAGATTTCAATTCGGTTGTTGACACCAATGGAAACGATGTCTTTTTTCAGTCCAGCATATTCCCGCAGATTGGAAGGCAGGATGATACGTCCCTGATTATCCAGATCGCATTCCACAGCTCCCGCGAAGAAAAAGCGGACAAACTTTCTGGCACCGGTGCTGGTCAAAGGAAGCTGTTTGAGTTTTTCCTCAAAGATCTTCCATTCTTCCTGGGGATAAGCAAACAGGCAATTATCCAAACCTTTGGTGACCACAAAATGTTCGCCCAGTCCGTCACGGAACTTGGCAGGTACAATCAATCTTCCTTTTGCATCAATGGAATGCTGGTATTCCCCCATGAACATCTTGTCTCACCACCTTTCACCTTTCACTATGCCGATTCGCAATTTTTACTCCCTTTTCAGCCACTTTTCGCCACTACTAACCACATTGTAATATAACCGTAACAAAAAAACAAGTCCTACGACCTGTTTTTTTCTTCTTTTTTTCTTCAGAAAATGCCGATTTTTCAAGGTTTTTTCAGACCTGTCCCACCCAACTTTTACCACATTTTTCCTTCCGCCACCCTTTTCCCACCTCTCCACCCACCACCAGCCTCCACTGGCGGCAAAAAACCCATCGAAAACGAAAACAGAAACGCCCCTGCCTTCCTTTTGCACAAAAAAAGATACTGTCCGAAAACAGTATCTTTCACAAAAATCATTTTTATTTTTTATAGGATTCTGCCAATGCCTTGAATGACGGCAGGGAATTTTCAATGGTTTCCCGTGCCACGCAATAGGAAATACGCACATATCCTTTGCAGCCAAAAGCGCTCCCTGGGGTCACCAGCAAACGGTATTCTTTCGCCTTTTCACAGAAAGCTTTGTCATCATCCTCTAAAGCCTTCACAAACAGGTAAAAAGCGCCCTGGGGTTTGGCACAGGAATAGCCGTATTCCTGCAAAGCGTTGTACAGCAGTTCTCTGTTGGCATTATAAAATGCCACATCTGTGGTTTCCTCACAGCATTTTGCCACCACCATCTGCTGCAAAGCCGGTGCGTTGACAAAGCCCAAAACACGGTTTGCAATGGCTGCACCCATGGAAACTTCCGCAAAATCCGACACAGTGGAGGGAATGACTAGATATCCGATACGATCCCCCGGCAATGACAAGGATTTGGAGAAAGAGTATGCCACGATAGTATTTTCATAGAAATTTGGGATATAAGGCACTTCTACGCCATCATAAGCCAGTTCCCTGTAAGGTTCATCGGCAATGATATAAATATCGGTGCCATATTCCGCGGATTTCTGTCGCAAAACCGCCGCAATCTTCTCAATGGTTCCCGCGTCATAAATAACCCCAGTGGGATTATTGGGAGAGTTGATGATAATTGCCTTTGTTTTCGCTGTGATACATGCAGACAACGCATCTACATCCGGCAGGAAATCCGGTGGATTGGGTGGAACCGGGTGGAGTACACCGCCCACATTCATCACATAATTGTCGTATTCCCCAAAATAAGGGGCAAAAGTCAGCACTTCATCTCCAGCATCCAAAAGGACTTTCAAAATCACATTCAAGCCACCAGCTGCCCCAACGGTCATAACCAGATTGCTTTCGTCATAATTTGTGCCGAAACGGCGGTTCAAACTTTCCGCAATGGCTTTTCTTGCCGCAGGGATACCGCTGCTGTCTGTGTAACTATGTACCTTCAGGGAATCCATATTCTGCAAAATTTCAATGGCAGTTGCATTGACAGATGCAGGCGCTTTTACATTGGGATTGCCAATGCCAAAGTCGTATACATTTTCCGCCCCATAAATGGCTGCCAGCCGTTTGCCTTCTGTAAACATGGCGCTCATAGCCGCACTCTGTTCTACCATCTGTTTCATTTTCTGAGAAATCATAACATCTCTCCCTTCTGGAAATTTCCGATGCTTCCACATCTATCTTTTGTAATATGTTATCGTTATTTCTGATATTTTTCTTTTAAATATGCCAGTGCTTCGATATAGCCCTGAAATCCTTTGCCCGTAATGGTTTTTTCACAAGCCATGCCTGCATAAGAAATCTGGCGAAAATCTTCTCTGCTTCCCACATCAGACAGATGCACTTCAACTGCCGGCAGATTCACCGCTTTCAAAGCGTCTAAAATTGCCACACTGGTATGAGTGTACGCCGCCGGATTGATGACAATGGCGTCTGTTTCGTTGAAATAGGCTGTCTGGATATGGTCTACCAGTGCACCTTCGTGGTTAGACTGGAAAATATCCACCTCAATGCCTTCTTTTTGACAATAATCATGAATCAAGTTCTTCAAATCCATATAAGTTTCTGTACCATAAATATGTTTTTCACGGATTCCGAGCATATTCAGATTGGGACCATTGATAACCAATACTTTCATTGCAATGCCTCCTTAAACAATTTCGGAATAGCAGCCAAGGAATGTGAACTGTTCCGCAGAAAAATCCATATCCTTCAGGAGGGTAATCACATCTTTGGAATAGACAGAGGCTTCCAAATCGAAATAGAAACGGAATTCGAAGTCTTTTCCGGGGATGGGTCTGCTTTCCAGCTTGGACAGATTGATGCCTTTTGCCGCGATTTTACCCAGCATCCGATACAGAGAACCGGGATGATGGGAAACAGACAGCATCAGGCTGATTTTATTGGAACCTGCATAGATTTCCATATCTTTTGCGATACAGATGAACCGTGTGTAGTTGTTCTGGTTATTCTGGATATCGTTTTTCATCACCTGCAAGCCATAGAGTTTTGCACATTCAGGAGAGGAAATGGCTGCAATATCATCCCGATCGCATTCTGCCACATATTTTGCCGCTGTAGCTGTATTTTCAAATACAGTCACTTTCACATGAGGCAGGGATTTCAAAAATTCACTGCACTGGCTCAAAGCCTGTTCGTGGGAAATGATTTCTTTGACGTTGGAGAAATCTGCGCCGTGTTTTCCCAACAGCGCATGATTGATGTGGAGTTTCAGACTTCTGACGATATGGAATTTATGACGCATCATCAAATCATAAACTTCTGTCACAGAGCCTGCGGAGCTGTTTTCGATAGGCAGCACCCCATAACGGCACAGACCGCTTTCCACCGCATTGAAAACATGTTCAAAGCTTTTGAAGAACATGGTATTGGGCATGGTGAACAGTCTGCTGCAGGCACGAGCTGCATTGGAGCCTTCTGTACCCTGACATGCCACCACTGCTTTTTTGGGGAATTCCATGAGGGGTGTTTCGATACTTGCCATGATTTCTTTTGACAAAGGTGTATCCTGCATCAAAATCCCTGCCTGATAGCTTTTGCTTACATCAAACATGGTGTGATAAAGAGTATTGGCATAAAGCTCGAATTCTTCCCCTGCCTTTTCCATGATTTTCTGCAATACAGCATTTTCTCTGCGCATATCCAGTACGGGCAGATTTTTTTCCGCTTTTGCGCCTGCGATTTCAGAAGCCACTTTCATTCGTTCCACGAATAACTCCACAATTTTATCGTCAATATCGTTAATCTGATTTCTCAATTCGTCCAAATACATACATTTACCCTCCTGATTATTTCTTTTGCTGTAATTCATATAAATCCAAAATTGCCACTGCCATTGCCGCCTCTACGCAAGGCACCGCTCTGGGCACGATACAAGGATCATGACGCCCAATGACACGAACTGTCTCGTTCTGTCCAGACTCCATCCCAATGGTATTCTGTTCTCTGGAAATAGACGGTGTAGGCTTGAATGCCGCCCGAAGAATCAGAGGCATCCCACTGGAAATGCCGCCCAAAGAACCGCCGTGGTGGTTGGTGGTTGTTTTTACATTGCCATTTTCATCAAAGTAAAATGGGTCGTTATTTTCGGAACCAAACAGCTCTGCCACACCAAAACCATCGCCAAATTCCACACCTTTCACTGCGGGAATGGCATATAAAATGGAAGCCAGCTTGCTTTCCAGTCCATCAAACATCGGCTCGCCCAAGCCAACAGGAAGCCCTACCACTGCCGCTTCCACCACACCGCCGACGGAATCCTGATTCAGTCGTGCATCCTCAATGATTTCCTGCATCCGCAGACCAGCTTCATCGGAAAAGACTGGAAATGTCTTTGCTGTCACTGCCGCCAGTTCTTCCGCTGTGATTTTCACCGGATTCATAGGTGTATCCACAATGCCGTGAATGGAATGGATATGAGCACCAAAGTGAATGCCCCTTCTTTCCAGAATCTGCATACATACCGCCCCTGCAAAGCAAAGGGGTGCTGTTAATCTGCCGGAAAAATGCCCGCCGCCTCGATAATCCTGAAAACCGCCGTATTTTACAGCCGCCGTATAGTCCGCATGACCGGGGCGGGGTGTTTTCACCAAATTGCTGTAATCTTTGGAATGGGCGTTTGTATTATGTATCATGGCACATAATGGCGCGCCGCAAGTTTTTCCTTCAAATAAACCGGACACCACTTCCGGGACATCTCCCTCTTTTCTTGTGGTGGAATATTTATGCTGACCGGGTGCCCGCCGTTTCATAAACGCCTGCACCTTTTCCAGATCAATTTCTTCTCCTGCTGGTAGTCCGTCAATGACTACCCCAATGGCTTCGGAATGGGACTGTCCAAAAATAGAAATCTTGATTCGTTCTCCAAAATTAGAGGACATCTGCGCCACCTCCTAAACGAATAAATTCTGCGAAAAATGCCGGATAAGACTTTGCCACAGCTTCCGCACCTTCAATGACAGCTTCTCTGCCCAGCAAAGCCGCCCCCACTGCCGCCGACATAACGATACGATGATCGCCGTAAGCATCTATACGAATTTCTCCTTGCTGTTCTGTCAATTTCCCGCCATGGATAACTAAGCCATCCTGTTTTTCCTCCACTGGAACACCCAGCCCCTTCAAACAGTCTGCCATAGCCGCCAAGCGGTCACTTTCCTTAATCCGCAGTCTGCCGGCATTTCGGATTTCTGTTTTTCCTTCTGCCGCCGCTGCCGCCATACACAATATGGGTACCAGATCTGGAATCTGTGCCGCATCAATGACGCAGCCTTTCAGTTTTCCATGAGAAACTGTTACTCGATCTCCTTCCACTTCCACATGTGCTCCAAACTGTTTCAATATATCTAAAATGGCTTTATCTCCTTGGGGAGAGTCCATTTGTAGTCCACAACATGTCACCGGCTGACCCATGGCACCGGCTGTGAGCCAAAAGGCACCATTAGACCAGTCGCCGTCTGCCTGCATCACACCGGGGGAATGGTACTTCTGTCCGCCGGGAATAGAAAATCCCCTTTTCCCTTCCTCCACCTCAATACCGAAGCGTTTGAGAGTATGCAGTGTCATATCAATATATCCACGGGATTCCACTTCTGTGGTCAATACGATTTCACTATCTTCTTCTAATAAAGGCAATGCAAAAAGCAATCCCGTGATAAACTGAGAACTTACATTGCCCGGCAGAGAAAAGGTACCGCCTTTGAGCTGTCCAGACATTTCTAAGGGCAGCTGGTCACTGCTGACTGAGCAGCCATGTTCTCTCAGCAATTCTGTCAGGATACCGATGGGACGCTGGGGCAATCTGCCCTTTCCCTCCACCAGTACATTTCTGCCCAATGCCGCCGCCACTGGCAGCAAAAAACGCAAGGTAGAACCGCTTTCTCTGCAATCCATCACAGCCAGTTCTTCTTTCTGTTCCACCGGGAACACTTTGATTTTATCTCCCTGCCGGAGAAAATCTGCTCCTAATGCCTGCAAACACTGAAGGGTGGCTTCCAAATCCTCGGAGCTGCCGTTAAGCACCATTTCTGTTGGCTGATCTGCCAGCGCCGCACCAATGAACAATCGATGAGCATCGGACTTGGAGGAAATCATCTGCACCGTTCCCCTCAGAGCTCCTCTGGATATTTTGATGTTCATAGCCTCCCTCCTTTACGATTCCATAGCCATTTTTGCTAATGCTTCCACTTCTTCCACTGGTATTTTTACGATTTCACAATCGCCGATTTTCTTGGGAAATACAAAACTGATGGTTCCGCCCCGGCGTTTTTTATCCCGCAGGGTTCCTTCTGCCACTTCTGTCGGAGAAAATTCGGTTTCTTTGGGCAGATGATTCTGTTCCAATGCCTTTGCAATGGCCGCCGCTGTACCTTTCTCTGCAATACCCTTGGCTTCTGCCGCTTTTGCAATGAGATGCATCCCAATGGCAACGGCATGACCATGTGTCATTTGAAAATGGCTTTTCTGCTCAATGGCATGTCCAAAGGTATGTCCCAGATTCAAAAGCTGGCGTTTGCCTGTGTCAAATTCGTCCTCTTCCACTACATCCCGTTTCATGGAAACGCAGGTTTCAATAATTTCTTCCAAATCCTGCCGGAAATCTCCCCCGGCAATTTTTTCAAATAATGGAGCGTCACCAAGTACGCCATATTTCAATGCTTCCGCAATGCCATCCGCAAAAACAACTTCCGGCAATGTCTGCAATACATCCGTATCACAGAGTACCAGTTTCGGCTGATAAAAAGCACCTGCTAGATTTTTTCCTGCTTCCAAATCCACTGCCGTTTTTCCGCCTACAGAGGAATCAATAGCTGCCAGAAATGTGGTGGGAATCTGTACAAAAGGGATGCCCCGCAGATATACTGCCGCACCAAAGCCTGCCAAATCCCCTGTCACACCACCGCCCAAAGCCACAATCATATCTGTTCTGGTCATTTCCTCTTTTGCCAGAAATTCCAGCAAATGGCTCAGGGTATGAATGTTCTTGGATGCTTCTCCTGCAGGAAACACAAATGTGCAGACAGAAAATCCAGCTTCTGTCAAAGACTTGCGGACGGTTTCTTCATATAAATGTACCACGGTACTGTCTGTCACAATGGCAGCTTTACAGGGAGAAATGACTTTTTTCACTGCTTCTCCCGCTTTCTGAAGGAGTCCGCTGCCAATGAGCACCTCATACGTTGCGGAAGTTTTCACTGTTACACTTCTCATACACACACCTTCTTAATCAAATTCTTTTACAACGTCAACGGCAAGGCGTTTTTCCTTCCCGTCTTTCAGCATGGCTTTCAGAGTATCTCCGTCACCGCTGCGGATGACTTTGCTGTAAGCCTGCAGCCGTTCCACCAGACCGTCAATTTCATCTGCCAGATAATCTTTGTTCACCAAAAACAGTTCTGTCCACATGGTTTCATTCAGTTTTGCCACACGAGTCATATCGTGGAAGCTGCCTGCGGAAAATCCCTTGAAATTGGGAGATAATTCGCTTTTGATATATGCGCTGGAAACCACATGTGCCAGCTGGGATGTGTAAGCAATCATCTGGTCATGTTCCGCGTCTGTTGCCACCTGCATCCGTGCAAAGCCGATGCTTTTGAAAAACTGGCTCAGTCGATCCACATCGGCAATATCTGTTCCCCGAAAAGGTGTCAGAATCATGGTCGCTCCTTCGAAAATCTTCTCACTGGAAAAGTTAAAGCCGGAACGCTCAATGCCTGCCATGGGATGAGCACCAATGAAAATGAAACCATTTTCTGCGGCGATGTCCTGCACATTCTGGCAAACCAGTCGTTTCACCCCTGCGCAGTCCACAACCATGGCGCCTTTTTTGAAATCCTTTGCATGTTGGCGCACATAATCTACGGTCGCCTGTGGATAAAGGGCAATGAGCACCAGATCGCAATCTTTGGGATTGCCGTCAACCATGAATTCATCTGCCGCTTCCAGCAGCTTTGCGCTGAGTCGTACCGTTTCTGATGCGTCCCAGCCGATCACTGTATGTTCTGTTTTTTTGTGGATGGCTTTCGCCATGGAGCCGCCAATAAGCCCCATTCCTACAACGCCGACTTTCATATGTGTCACCTCTCGTATAGTATCTTTAGATACCATTATTCTTATATAAAATTTAATAGTTACTTTTGTTCAATAGGTTTCATTAAACCCATGATATAATTGTCCCAGTGTCAATCAGGCAAAAGTTCTAGTCACCCCTGTTGAACTCCCAGAGAGTTACTTCATCAAAAGTCTGTTCCCCTGACATGGAAGTTAGCTTCAAACCGCTGGCTGTTTGCTTAAGTGATTGGACAACCATCTTGCAGTGTGGTTTCGCATCTGTCCATCTTAAGCTGGATTCTTATATGCGAGG
>NZ_JADCKK010000087.1:0-8136 GCF_014982935.1 Anaerotignum lactatifermentans
CCTGTTATTGACATGCCATCTTTTGGATGGTATATATAAAACAAAGGTGGAGTGCTTCATTTCAAAGCATTCCACCCAGTCTTATCATAGAAGAATCTTATTTACAGACTTTTCTTCATACCCTCTTAAAGGAAGATTCGAGGCTTCTTCTCCCCAAAATATCACCCTGTATTACGACTACACCGACCATACCCATTACAAAAAAAGCCGTTTTATCTATTGGGGGCACGGGCATATTGAGGGCAATATGGTGAATCTGTTTCTGCAAAACCAAAAGCATAACATTGAGTATTGTGTCTGCTCCGCACGGATTCCCATCGTCAATGATAATTACGTTTATGGATTCATTTCCGGGTTATCTCCCTCTGCCATGGTACCGATTTTCAATAAATTCCTCATCAGCCCCAAACCCCTTCCCTGCAACGAAAATCTGCTTCAGCTCTTATCCTTTACCAAAGAAGAATTCCACATGGCAAAAAAGAACAATACCATCTCCCTGTCATTGGAACATCTTTCTTTGCTGAAATTTTAAAATTTCACATCCCATTTGCATACATGGATAATTCAAATTCCAATTATTGCATGCCAAAAAAACAACGCAATATAACCCTATGCGTAACATATATATCCAAACAGTGTCTTGGCAAAATCAGTTTTTTATGAAAGATCATTGTTTTTTTCTTTTTGATTTCTTAAGAGGAACTGGACTGACTGTCGTCAGAAGAAAACATTCCACCTGCAATTTAGATGAATCAGGACCACCGGCTTAGCCGGTGGTTTGCTCTGCCCCTAGAAGGGGCTATTACCAGCAGCGCTTGCAAGCGCATTGAAAGTCCGCCAAGTGCTCTACTTTCTCAACTGCCGCCCTTGGCGGCTATTTTTATTTGTTCTCTTTTACTTTTTCACCCGTAAACGGGTCAATGTACTCGCTTAAACTTATTTGATCCGCCATCCAATCTTCTTTTAACTGATTATTGATATATTCCCGGATCTTTTTTGTATTCTTTCCTACTGTATCAACATAATATCCTCTGCACCAAAATGTTCTATTTCCATATTTGTATTTTAAATTTGCATGCCTGTCAAAAATAATTAAAGAACTTTTCCCTTTCAAATATCCAACTATTTCTGATACGCTGTATTTGGGCGGTATGCGAATCAACATGTGTATGTGATCTGGACAACATTCTGCTGCTATGATTTCTATTCCTTTTCTTTCGCATAATTCTCTAAGTATTTTTCCTATTTCCGCTTTCATCTTTCCATATATTACTTGTCTTCTGTACTTTGGTGCGAATACAATATGATATTTACATTCCCAACTTGTATGTGCTAAACTATTCATATAAAAACCTCCTATGCTTTCTTGTGTCTTGGCGGACTCAAGATGATGATAGCATAGGAGGTTTTTGCTTGAAGCTGAAGCTCACTGATTCCCCCGGCATAGCCGGGGGTTTTTATTGGATTTACCAAAAAGAGTCGGAAATCCTTTTATTCTAAGGATTCCGACTCTCTTTGTTTGCTTATGGGAAAGTGTCTAATGGAAAACGCTTTTGGGAAATCATTGAGGGATGGAATTTCTCCCTTTTCGTCAAAGCCTACTTCCATTGGTCAATGTTATCATGCTTTCCCTTTCTATTTTTTGCTTATATATTGGGTACAGTCTCTTTTGCTCCCTCAAATCTAACGTTCATCCAAATAGATGGGATTTGTCCATGCCGTTCTGCCATAAATATCACTACATTTTACACGGACATATTTTTCATGGCCTTTCAATTTATATTCTCCATAAGTCAATTCATTGCTGTGTGTTTTAGACATGAGGCTGATGCCGTCATTAACACAATTTCCTGCAACGAAATCAATTCTGTATACATTTTCGCATTTCACATACACAACGCCGTCTTTAATGCCCCAATCTTCAATGGCAACGCCGCTGGAAGAATAGTAATTGCCTTTGAGCATATTCCGCAGGATTTCCTCTCTATCCAAACGGTCAGACTTCACCACCATATATCCACCACAGGCATCATCAAACAATCCTTCATTGTGATTGTCATCACTGGCAAAAGCCAGCATTTTTTTGCCGTCTCGCAGCATTTCATCCCAATACACTTCATCATAGCCCGTATTGCTTTCATTCACTGTATTATAATTGAAAATCTCCAAAGCCCAGATGCCTTCCAGATCACAGAATTCCGGATAAGAAACCCTAGACCAGATGGGATGGTTATAAGTCGTAATCATGCCATAGCTCCGCATTTCGTCACACAGTTCCTGTGCCGCTTTTTTGCCGTCCCAACTGCCAAAATAGTTCTTGATCTGTCTTCTTTCCAAATGGGCAAACTTCTTTTCTGCCTTTTCTTCCATTTCAGAAGTACCCAGAATCCCATGGATATGATGGACTTTCATTCTGTGTTTTCCGCTTTCGTCAAAAAGATTTACAGAGGCTTCCAGACCGGGAAGGATGATAAAATCCTCGCTGTCAAACTCGCTGCGATAATCTGTATAAATGTCATGGTCAGAAAAGCATAAAAAAGAATATCCGTTTTCTTTGAAAAGGTCTACCACTTCTTTGGGAGAAAGTTTCCCATCGGAATTTGTGGAGTGGCAATGGAGATTTCCCTTGTACCAGTTTCCAGTTTTGCTGAAGCCTTCCACATTCTTCATGCCATCCCCTCCTCAGATCGCCACACAGTTGTGTTCCGCAATAGATAAGTACACTTTTTCACCGTCCTGAAAAATGGACACGCTTCTGAACAACGCATCCGCATAAACTTCAATGCCACCAACGTCAATGGTATAGCGCAAAACATTGCCTCTTGCGATATGTTCTTTGATAACACCTTCCATTTTGAAACGATCGTCATTGGCAATGGGCGCTTTGGACATCATGATGGTTTCCGGTCTAATGGCAACTTTTGTTTTCCATTCTGTGCCGGTTAGTTTTGCGATCTTATCTGCTTCAAAAATATTGTAGTTTCCGATAAAGCTTGCAGCAAAGGATGTCACAGGTCTTGTGTAAACTTCCACAGGGGTACCGGACTGTTCGATGACACCATCGTGGAACAAATGGATGACATCACTCATAACCATAGCTTCGTCCTGATCGTGGGTAACGAAAATGGTTGTCAGCCCCAATTTGTTATGGATTTCCCGAATGCTCAGCTGCAGGGATTTTCTCAGTTTTGCGTCAATGGCGCTCAAAGGTTCGTCCAGCAGCAATACTTTTGGCTGCATGACAATACCTCTTGCCAGAGCCACTCTCTGCTGCTGACCGCCGGAAAGATTACTGGGATATGATTTTTCTTTCCCTTCCAGTTCCACGATTTTGATTGCCTTGGAAATACGTTCATGGATTTCCTCCTGAGGCAATTTTTTCAGCTTCAGACCAAAAGCCAGATTTTCTTCCACTGTCATATTGGGGAACAGACTATACTGCTGGAAAACCATACCGATGTTTCTGTCTTTGGGTTCTTTCGTTGTAATGTCTTCCCCATCCAGAATGATCTGACCATCTGTCACTGCTTCCAGCCCCGCAAGGGAGCGCAGCAGGGTACTTTTCCCACAGCCGGAAGGACCTAATAATGTGACAAACTGTCCTTTTTCAATTTTCAGGTTGATGCCTTTGAGCACATGGTTATCACCATAAAATTTATTGATATTCTTAAACTCAATGTACGCCATTTTCAGTTCCTCTTTCTTTCTTTCTCTGAATAAAAAATGCACAAGCAGAAATCAGTAATGTTACCACAAACAATACAACAATCACTGCACAGGTACGCTGACCTGATTTTTTCATTACATCATACAAATACATCTGGGCTGTCTGGAAATGCCCGCCGGCAAGGGTATTGACGATAACGAAATCCCCAAACACAATTGCCATAGCCAGCATAATGGATACGGTAACACCATTCATGATATTGGGCACCACCACATGGAAAAATGCGTAAAATTTGCTTGCGCCCAACATCTGCGCCGCTTCGATGAGCTTGTTCGCGCCAATGCCATGGAGGTTATTGCGAATCCCCTGATAGATATAAGGCAGAATGACAATCATATAGGTAGAAATCAGCAGGAAAATACGATTGTTAAAGGGCTTTGGCACAGATGTATATAAAGACAGTACACAGATGGGCAGGATAACCCCCTGCACTGCATAAGGGATGGTACAGAGGATCTGCACATATTTATCCCATTCCGGTTTGTAAATGTAAGTTACATACATTGCCAGCAAAACGATGATGGTGCAAAGTAAGATAGGCACAATGGAAATCAGTACCGTTCTGCCAACGGAAAGCCAGAACACCGGATCAGAAAAAATTTCCATATAAGCCGTCAATGTAAAACGCTTTGGCAGGACATCAATCCATTCTTCAAACAAGGAATAGATCAGCGTCATTGCCAATGGGATCAATAGATACGCGATGATGACAACAATGGCCAGCTTCGCGCCTTTTTTATTTGTTTCCATAAACTCAGATTCCTTTCTTTACAGTCAACTTATTCTGTATCATAATGGCAGCGATCATAAATACCATCAGAACAACAGCAATGGCACTGCCGAATTCCGGTCTTTGTACCAAGTCACCCACAAACTGTTCAGACAGACGGATGGGCAGCAGGGACACGTTGTTCATCAGCAGGGCATAAGCAGAAGCGTATGCCGCCAGCGCGTTTGCGAACAATACAGAAAATGTGCTTAAGATGCTTGGCATCAGAATGGGAACCCCGATTTTGGTCCAGAAAGTGAAGTTGGTTCCACCCAACAGGGCATTGGATTCCTTCCATTCTTTCCGAATGGCATCAAAAGCAGGAATCAGCAGCAGTGTTGACAAAGGTATCTGGAAATACACATAAATCAGCAGCAGCCCAAAAATAGAATACAGTGGGAAGTTTGCCAGAAATTCGATGCCGTAGTTGCTTCCGATCATGGTCATGACACCCACATTCCCGAACATGATGATGTACGCAAATGCCAAAGGCACACCGGAAAAGTTGGATACCATGTTCAAAATGCTCATGAAAATATTGTTCAGCTTACCTTTCGATTCATGCACCGCCTTGGCTCCGATGAATGCCACAATCAAACCTATGATGGAAGACAAAATAGAAATGATCAGGCTGTTTACAATGGCTTTTTGGTACAGCGGCTTTGTAAAGATATTGATATAGTTTGCAAGTGTAAAGCCAAAGTCTTCTCCTTCCGGTACAAAGCTTCGGATGATTGTATAAATAATCGGAATCAGTTCAAATAAAACGCACAATACCAAAAAGGGTATTAACGCCAATAAGTATGTCTTTTTCTGTTTCATATTTTACCTCACATATATAGGAAGGCTGTCAAAGTTACTCGACAGCCCCCCATTTTACATCTATGATTGATTATTTTGCGTATGCAATAACTTCTTCCTGCCAACGAGTACCTAATGTTTTCGCTGTTTCATCCCATGCTGCCTGATCTTCTACCATTCTTGCGTTTGCATACTGTTCATCAGGGATCATTTTTGCTTTTACTTCTTCAGGAAGTTCTACATCACGAACAGGTTTTGCGTAGCCTTTTGCCAGATTGATCTGACCTTCGTCGCTGAGGATGTATTCACGAGCCAGTGCAGCGGCGTATGGACGTTTTGTATAGCTGTTGATGATTGTGCAGTAACCGCTCTGGATAGATGCTTCTTCCGGTACGAATACAGAGAAATCTGCGTCAGGATTGTTTTCCACAAACTGATCACGGTAGCCCAAAGCGTTGTAGTCCCACAGGAATGCGACACCAACTTCACCTTTTTCGATACGAGCCTGTGTGAATTCACCCAGATCCAGACGGCCCTGTTCCGCGATCTTACGGAAGTATTCCAGACCGGGATCGATGTTGGATTCATCACCGCCGTAAGCAATGGCAGCAGCCAGTACGGCAAACTGTGCCTGTGTCGCAGCCTGAACGTCACCAACGGCTACCATATAATCACCGTTGAGGATGTCTTCAAAGCTTGTAGGTGTTTCTTTTACGATTTTATTGTTTACCAGGACTGTCATTGTGCCATAGTAACCAATGATCCAGTCGCCGTCATCGTCTTTTGCCCAATCAGGAATGGAATCCCAGTAGCTTGTTTTGTACTTCAGGGTTACGCCTTCTTCTTCCGCAACAGGTCCGAATGCCTGACCAACGTCACCGATGTCTTTGGTAGCGTCTTCCCCTTCTGTTTTAAACAACGCGATTTCTTCCGCACTGGACATATCTGTATCCTGATGTGCAATGCCATACAGTTCTTCGATTTCCTCCCAT
This sequence comes from Anaerotignum lactatifermentans, assembly GCF_014982935.1. NCBI lineage: Bacteria > Bacillati > Bacillota > Clostridia > Lachnospirales > Anaerotignaceae > Anaerotignum > Anaerotignum lactatifermentans. The sequence goes on from NZ_JADCKK010000087.1 coordinate 6,290, forward strand.
GTTTCCACCCAGTTTGCCCAAGTGTCCGGCATACCAACGGATTCGATCTTTCCGTCTTCTTTTGCTTTTTCAATGATTTCGTCCACAGACAAAGCGTTTAAGTCAACTGCCGCAGTTGTTTCTCCGCCGCCGCAGCCTGCAAGAGTTGACAAACAAAGACCGATTACAGCAGCTGTTTTCAATAATTTCTTCATTTTTTCCTTCCCTTTCTTTTGCTCTTTTCGTTTTTGCCGGACTCATTATATAAACGAAATATTAAGTCTAACAGCGCGGTCGTGTTAAAAAAATGTGAAAATTTTAGTGGATTTTTAAGAATTTTGTATTTTCTCCAATCATGTTTCCCGGAACCCACAGCTCCACTTGCAATCTTATCACGCCTTAATATCAAACCATAAACGGATATACAAAAAGACGGCAAAGCCCTCTTTGCCGTCCTCAAAAATTCCAATAAATCGTAATAGGCACATCTCTCGACCCAGAAATCCTTCTTCCCACATCCACATGATCGACCAATGCTTCCACCATCTCTCTGGTCAGATGTTCCACATGGATATATTTTTCCACCAACTCTTTCCCATTTCCTCCTGCCTTTTTCCGCTCTTCTATTTCCTGAATCTGTTCTGTGCATATTTTCATCGCTTCTTCCAGTCGCTTCTTCTCCACGGAAAACGCCCTTGTCATGTCCAGATAATCTTCTTCTGTCAAAATTCCTCGCACCTGATCCAGATATAACGCCCGAAGGGCTTTTTTGCGATCTAGAATCTTTTTTTCGTAAAATTTCATCCGATTCGCAACACTGCTTTCCTGTTTTTTATATTCCTTATCCCATTGGATTCCCTGTTGCAAGGCTTCCTGATCCAGATAATTCTCTGCTAGCCGTTTCAGCTCCTCCATAACTTTGCTTTCCAAACGGCTGACAGAAATGAAAGCACCTCCGCAAGCATCTTTTGACACAGAACGATTGGGGCAAGTTAAAAACCGCCAATTCTCCCGTTTGCCGGAGCGCAGCACATAGCCACATTCTGCACAGCGAGCTTTACCAGAAAACAGCCCAACGGTACCAGTGGTAAAAGGCTTTGCTTTTTGTTCCCGCATTGCTTTTACCTTTTCCCACAATTCTTTTTCTATGATAGGTTCATGGGTTCCTTCCACCCGATACCATTGTTCCTTGGGGCGAGGCTTATTCTTCTTTGTTTTATAAGAAACACTGCCGTATTTCCCCTGCACCATATTGCCTATGTACATTTCATTTTCCAGCATGTCCGCAATGGTGTAATATTTCCACAGGGTGCTGATTTTCTGCTTTGTCGGCGTTTTGATGATTCCTTTTCGGCGTTTATATTCCGTTGGATTGGGCACACCTCTGTCATTGAGCATTCGTGCAATGGCAGATTTTCCATAGCCTTGAGAAAATAGTGTAAACACTTCTCGAACCACCTGTGCAGCCTCCTCATCAATGATGAGGTGCCCCTTTCGTTCTGGGTCTTTTTGATACCCATACAGCGCTGTGGCGCCAATATGAAATCCATTTTCCCGCCGATTCCGCAGAACGCTTCGAATATTATCGGACATATCCTCCAGATACCATTCGTTGACCAGACCATTGATCTGCCGTGATTTTTTGTTACCTTTCACGTCTGTATCGGCATTGTCCACAATGCTGACAAACCGGATACCCCACTGGGGAAATAACCCATGGAGGTATTTTTCCACCAGCTCTAATTCCCTTGTAAAACGGGACTGGGTCTTGCAAAGGATGATGTCAAAAAGCCTTTTTTCCGCATCTTCCAAAAGACGCCGAAACGCCGGTCGATTCCGATCAGCACCAGCATAGTCATCATCGCTGT